>DASZVM010000376.1:0-6559 GCA_035547295.1 Puia sp.
GTCACAGCGTTACCATTGGGATCGAAGAGTCTCAGGTTATCCCTGTTGGGTACGGTAGGAGAACCCCAGGAATACAGGTTGTCCGTGAAAGTGCCGTCAGCATTAGTATGCGGACTTCTGTATTCGGCCTGTCCCGGGAAATACAGCGGCTTGTCCACCCTGACGCCATAGGTCAGCTTGAAGTTGGGCGTTATCTTCCACTCATCCTGGATATAGCCGGCCAGTTGCCCCACGGTGAGATAGTACCAGGTCCATTGATTGGCTGCTGCCCTGTTTTTGGCATAAGTGACATCTCCATTCAGGCTGCCGCCGGGAGCATTGGCCAGAAAATCGGCTATGTCCGTGCTGCCGAATACAGCAAAACCATAACCCGTCAGGTTAAATGAATTGCCAAACCTGAACCGCTCGTAGCTGGCGCCGATGGTCAGCGTATGTTTGGCCAGGATGATGTTGACATTGTCCGTGAATTGCAGGGCGTCCTGGTTCAGGACATTGTTGATGGAAAAAGGCTCCTCTCCGGCGATGATGTACGGCACCTGATATTTAGAGATGGTGAGCGCGGGGAAAGGCGCGGAAAAAGGCTCCCGGTGGTCTCTGAAACGCGTGTATACCGCCCGGAACTTATTGGCATAGCTGTCCCCCCAGTTCGTCTTCAATTCAAGACTGAAATTGTGTAGCTTGTTGATCATTCTGTACCCGGAATTCCTGAACTGCAGGGTGATGGCATCCGGCCCCCGGCGCTGTATGGCATTGGGATGGGCCGGCTTGTCCAGGCTGGCATCCAGACCATTGTAGGTAAAGGTAAGCGTGCTGCGGTTGTTGATCACCCAGTCCAGCTTGGCCAGCCATTTATAGTTGGTCTGCTTCAGGGTAAAGCCCTGATAAGGCCCCGTTTCATAGCCGTAGGTATTCTTAAGAATGGCGCTGACGGCATCCAGATCGCTTTGCAATACCCGCGACGTCGTGATCTGTCCTGCGTTGGAACCATTCAGTGCCCGGTAGGCGCTCTCTTCATCCTTGCGTTGTTCCGTCTCGAAGTTGATGAAGTAGAACAACCTGTTCTTCTGCAGCGCGCCACCCAGGGAGCCGCCCGCCTGTATATGATTGAGCGTGGGCACTGTAAACTTTGTCCCGTCCACTTTATGACCTGTCATGCCCGTATTGCGAAAAAAACTATATACGGTGCCATAAGTCCTGTTAGTGCCGCTCTTGGTCACCGTATTGACGCCCGCACCCGTAAAGCCGGATTGAGTGACATCATAAGGTGCGATATTCACCTGTATCTGATCGATGGCATCCAGGGAGATGGGCTGCGCGTTGGCCTGTCCTCCCGGTGTCGGTGCATCCAGACCAAAAGGATTATTGAACACGGCTCCATCCAGGGAGAAATTGTTATACTGTCCATTCCTGCCGGCAAAGGAAATACCGTTGTAGGTAGGGGATGCCGAAGGGGTCAGCCGGGTGTAGTCGTCAGCCGACCTGGATATCGTAGGCAGCGTCCGCAGCAGTCTTGAGTTGATCTGGGTGGAAGCCCCCGTGCGATGATCGTCGAATATGGGAGACTTAGCCGTCACCGTTACTTCCGCCAGGTTGGCGGCAGCCTGTACCAGTTGGATATCGAGACTCGTATTCTCACCCAGGTTGAGATAAATATTTGAATCCACCCCGGGCGTATAACCCGTAAAGCTTACCGTGACGGTATAAGGCCCCCCTACCCTGAGGTTGGGCAGGACAAAGCTGCCGTCTGATTTGGTCAGTAATAGTTTATTGATGCCGGCATCTGTAAAGGCCACCTGTACAGTGGCGCCGGACAGCGGTTTGCCCTTATCGGAGACGACCCCGCTGAGTGTAGCGGTGGTCACCTGAGCACGGGTCCAACAGCTGATGAAGGTAAATAGCAATAAGATAGTGCTTCTGGTTAGTCCTGGTTGATGTTTTTTCATAATAATTAAGGTTAAACATTAAATTCTCTTGCAGTAATAACAATTTAACGTAAAAACATCACATATAAAAAAACCGACCACAGGTCGGTTGTCCGAAGGACCATCATTAGATGTTTGGCGACCGGGGTTATTTTTTCCCCAACCCCATGGGAGCCAACCCAAAAAACCTTATATGCACTACCGGATAACCAGGGCAGTTCCCTTTACTGTCGTCAAAACGGACGGTGAGCGTATCCTTGTAAACACACTGACCCACTCCAAAATCAGCATTGAGGGACAGCGTGGAACCTTTACAGATGGCCGTATCATGAAAGTCCAGCGGACGATCCCCCCGATAGCGTACCAGCACAGAGTCCGTCACCTGGCATTGCCCGTTATAGGTGACAAATACCCAATAAGTGCCCGGGTCCGTAACACGGATGCTGTTAGCCCCGCTGCCGGTGCTCCAGTCAAAAGCCGTCGCCCCGCCCAAACCCGCTGTCAGCGTATACACTTCCTTTGGACAAAGTAAGGTATCCGGTCCCAGGCTGAAGGACGGTTCTACCGGTGAAGCATATGTGACGGACACGGCATCCCTGTATGTACCGCAGCCCGGCACATCGACGATGACCTTATAATTGCCGCATCGCAGAACGGACAGTATACCTGGTCGCTACATTGAAATTATGGCCCCGGCCCGTCAAAGGGTCGAACCAGGGCCTTTTTTTATTCCTGGTAAAGCGCTGTAAATATTCCCTGATTGAGACGGATGCTTTCAGATCCATTGGCTACCTTGACTACAAAGCTTCCGCTGACAGTGCCATTGTACTTCTTTACATACTTGTCGATGGTCACGACATTGTCACTGTCCTTCGTGTTGTAATAAGTTGTGCCGCTGCTGTTGATATAGGTGACGAGAAGGCTGTCACCACGATATCTGCCGGTGGTATCGCCAAAGATGCGGATGCTGATGCTTCCTTTTTTCGAGGAGGTGTCCGCGTACTGACCGGTGATCAGGGTAGTATGCGTATTATATACATCCTGTGTAAAGGTCTGGTTTACGGAAAAGCTCATCAGGGAATCGCCGGCGGAAAAAGTGAGAGAAGAAGAAGGGATAAGAGGTTCTTCAGTATCGCTTTTTTTGCAAGCGGATACAATACCTCCCAGGAGAATAATGGATATCAGCAGCAGGCTGTCTTTCATAAAGTTGGCTTTGGCCGGCTTGGCTGGGGCCGGGTCGACCCATAGTCGATCGCTTGATCAAAAGCAATTTTCAGGCCAAAAAAGCGTTATCTTCCATATCCTAAAACGTTAGATCTTATGAACCTTTTTACCCGTTTTTCCAATGGCTGGGACCTCGCTATGAACAGTTTTGCTGTCCTGAAGGAAAACCGCCGGCTTATTTTATTTCCCGTGTTATCCGGTATTTCAATGATCCTGGTGATCAGCTCGTTTGTCGTCGCCGCCCTTGCTGCGGCGGGATGGGACACAGAGGCCTTCCGGGATACGGATCCGCATAACGCGTTAAACTATGTAATCGTTTTTCTGTATTATCTCGTGAACTATTTTGTCATCGTCTTTTTTAATACCGCGCTTGTGCATTGTACCCATCTGTATTTTATGGGTGAAGAAGTTTCCATTAAGAAGGGGCTTCAATTCAGCGTAAGCCGCATCGGGGCCATCTTTGCATGGGCGGCATTTGCAGCTACAGTGGGTACGGCCCTCCGGTTGCTGCAGGATAATATGGGCCGGATCGGCAAGATCATCATTGGTCTCATCGGTATTGTATGGAGCATAACGACCTTCTTTGTAGTGCCTGTCATTGCTTATGAGAAGCTGGGGCCCCTGGCAGCCTTCAAACGTTCTGCCGGGCTTATGAAAGAAAAATGGGGCGAAAGCCTGTCGGCCAGGTTCAGCTTTGGACTGGTACAGTTTGTATTGATCGCAGGTGTTGCCGTCGTCTGCTTCGCCATCGGCGCGCTGATACATCCTGTCGCCGGTATCGTCCTGTTCCTGCTGTGCCTCTTCTCCATACTGGTGGTCATGAGCGCTGCAAAGACTATTTTTATAAGCGCCGTCTATCACAATATCAACGGAGATCCCATCAAGCACTTCAATCAGCAGCTGGCGGATAATCTGTTTGAGCAGAAGTAGGCTATCGCTGCATCACACAGATATATCAATCCGTAGACATAGGTCATCGCTGTATCACATACCGGTAGATCAATCCTGAGACAGCGGCCATGGCGCTCACGGCCGCTTTTTCGTCGGTGAGGCCCTTTGACAGGAGCACCAGCACATATTTTCTTCCGTCCGGCAGAAAGACGATGCCCGAATCGTGATGGACACCTTTTATCCATCCCGTCTTATGGGCAACCTTTACACCGGCCGGCAACAGGGCTGGTATGATATCGTTGTAATGCTGGTCCAGCAGGATGCGGATCATTGAATCCGAGGCCGCACGGTTTACCAGTTTTCTCTCCGCCATCAGCCTGAACAATTTCATCAGACCTGCTGCCGTCACGGTATTGTTCAATCCCATCTGGTAAGCTTTATTGTCTTCCACACCCCGTACCACATGCACCTCGTCAAGCCCCATCGTATGCATGGTGGCGACGATGCCGGCGGCGCCTATCTTATCTATCAGCAGATTGGTGGCAAAATTGCTGCTGACCGTGATCATCTGATATACCAGCTCGCCGATGGTACGCCGTTCACCCACGTGGCGGTAAAGTTCCGTCTCGCTGTCATCGGCGGAGTCCAGCTGATAGACACTGCTGTCGGCAATGCTGGTGAATGCATTCCGCAGCTCCAGCGGATCGGAGAGCTTCAGACGGCCGATGGCAGCCTGTCTGTATATCTCCACCAGAACGGGTGTCTTCATCGTACTGGCCGCATGGAAGATCTCATGCTCATGGACAAACAGCTCCCGGCCGGTGGACAGGTCCCTGAAAGCCAGGGCAAAGGTTCCCTGCTGCGAGCCGAAAATACTGTCGATCTTTTGTAAACAGATATCTGCAGGCATCCCCTGCCCAAGAACCGCCCATGGCAGCATACAAACCCATAATAATCTTATCCGGACAAGTCGCATAAATCCATCTTTTCCCCTAAGGTAGCTATACGCTGCCAACTTGTCATTATAAATCTGATTGTCGTATCTTTGTGTCCCAAAAATTTTTTACCTGATGTCTGAGACCCTTTCCAGCAGAACCCATGATGAAGCGCGCCAGGGGGAAGCCTTTACTTCCGCGGGCGGAGACCCACGTGCATTCCGGAAGAAGTTCTACATAGAAAGCTATGGCTGCCAGATGAATTTTGCTGATAGTGAGATCGTTGCATCGATCCTTAACGAGCGGGGCTTTGGCGCCACAGGTAATTATCTCGAGGCGGACCTGGTGCTGCTGAATACCTGCAGCATCCGGGAAAAGGCCGAGCAGACGGTACGCAACCGTCTCCACCTGTTCAGGCAGGTAAAAGAAGACAGGCCGGGCATGCTGATCGGGGTATTGGGTTGTATGGCAGAGCGGCTGAAAAGCAAGTTCCTGGAAGAGGAGAAACTGGTGGATCTGGTGGTCGGTCCCGATGCGTACCGTACCCTGCCCGGGCTCATTGACGAGGCAGGGTCGGGTCAACGTGCCGTAAATGTGCTGTTAAGCCGGGAGGAGACCTATGCGGATATCTCTCCCATACGGTTAGACAGCAACGGAGTGACGGCATTCGTCAGCATCATGCGGGGCTGCAATAATATGTGCACCTTTTGCGTAGTGCCTTTTACCAGGGGTCGCGAGCGGAGCCGGGATGCGGGGAGCATTGTCCGGGAATGCAAGGACCTTTTCTCAAGAGGTTACAAGGAAGTGACCCTGCTGGGTCAGAACGTGGACAGCTATTATTTTGTGGACGAACAGCAGGATGAGATCGTGACCTTTGCAAAGCTCCTTGAAAAAGTAGCCCTCATCTCCCCTTCACTGAGAGTCCGTTTCTCCACTTCCCATCCAAAGGATATTACGGACGAAGTGCTGTACACCATGGCAAAATACGACAACATATGTAAGTATATCCATCTGCCCGTGCAGAGCGGCAGCACGCGGGTCTTACAGCTGATGAACCGCACGTACACCAGGGAATGGTATATGGCGAAGGTGGATCGCATCCTGGAGATCCTGCCCGGCTGCGGCATCAGTTCGGACATCATCGCGGGTTTCTGCACCGAGACGGAGGAAGATCACCAGGACACATTGGAGCTGATGAAATATGCGAAATATGACATGAGCTATATGTTCTTTTACAGCGAACGTCCGGGCACCCTTGCGGCCCGTCGCTACCGGGACGACGTACCCGAGGAAATAAAGAAAAGAAGGCTGGATGAGATCGTCCGGCTGCAGAATGGACTGTCGCTGGAAAGCAACCGGCGGGATATCGGAAAGGTATTCACCGTCCTGGTGGAAGGGGATTCAAAGAAGAGCGCTGCCGACTGGCGGGGGCGCAATAGTCAAAATAAGGTAGTGGTGTTCCCGAAGGGTGGGATGAACCTGCAAAAAGGGGATTACGTACAGGTGAAAGTGGAAGATTGTACGGGAGCAACACTGATCGGAAAAGCTATATAAGATCATGGAAATTCAATCAATCAAAAACAGGTT
>DASZVM010000377.1:0-5852 GCA_035547295.1 Puia sp.
TCATTATTCGGATCGGCAGCATTGATGTTGAACGACAAGTTGCGCAACTTGTTGATCCGTTCGGCTGCCCTGCGTTTGGGATCATCCGTATCGTCCTGCGCTGCAGGTTCCTCTGCGGGTGAGTTCGGCACCGAATGCGAGTGAGTTTGGTAGGCCCCAGGCTCATCCGCCGCTGGACCATTATCCCTGAACACAAGCTGCATTTCCGGTGAATTTTCGTCTTCTCCGGACGGATCAGGCGCATTCGTGTTCAGGATAGGCTCCTTCAAAGGTGTGTTGTGTTCCGGCATGGCCTTCGGAAAACCTTCGGCAGCCGAGGGGTTGGATTGTTTTTCTGCTCTTGGCTCTTCTGCATAGATATTGGACGGCCTTGCAAGGTATCCTCCGGCCGCTGCAGACGCCGGAGAACTATTTCCAGTGTTCATGCCCCCGTTGGCATTGGACACTTTTGCACGAACCGGGGGTTCGCTGATATTATTTTCCCTGGGAGCAGGTGTTGGTTCAGGCGAAAGTACCCATTCTATCCTGGGCGCCTGTTCATTTTTTTCCACTGGCTTGTCCACATCCGATAGGAAAGGAGATACATCTGCCGGCTGGTCTGCCGCCGGCGGGGCAGGGTCCAGGTCTACCAATTTGGGTAAAAGGTCTTCTGGTAGAGGAGCATGCACAGGTTGCTCCTCTACTGATGGACCCTTCGCAGTGGTAAGGACAGGCCGTATTTCGGATTTTTGTTCTTCTTCGGGCTGACCCAGGGTCATAACGATCTTTTCTTCTTTCTTCGGGACGGACCTGGTCTCCATTGCCTTTGTAAAAGGGTCCTTATGCTCGAATCCTGTAGCGATGAGCGTAATGCCCAGGTTGGCACCCAGCGAGTTATCATAGCCCAGACCCATAATGACATCCGTGTGCTCGCCTGCCTGGCTCAGCAGGTGGTTTTGGATGATCTCCACTTCATCCATGGTGAACTCATGTTCACCCTCGGAAGAATTTATATTGATAAGTATCCATTTGGCGCCGCGTATATCGTTGTCATTCAGCAGAGGTGAGTTGAGCGCCTCTTCTATGGCCTTTTGCGCGCGGTTCTCTCCATGCGCCGAAGCGTTGCCAAGTATCGCTACCCCGCCATTACGCATGACGGTGCAGACATCGGCAAAGTCCACGTTGATCTGACCAGTGCTGCTGATCACATCCGTGATACACTTGGCTGCTGTGGCCAGCACATTGTCCGCCTTGGCAAAAGCCTCTTTCATCTTCAGGTTGCCGAACTGGTGACGCAGCTTGTCATTGCTGATCACCAGCAGGGTATCCACATATTGTTTCATCACCCTGATGCCTTCTTCAGCCTGCAGCTGTCTTTTTTTCCCTTCGTAGGAGAAGGGGGTAGTGATGATCCCCACTGTAAGGACACCCAGATCTTTGCAGATCTTTGCAATAATAGGCGCGCCGCCCGTACCGGTGCCGCCGCCCATGCCGGCCGTGATAAAGGCCATCTTGGTGTTGACCTCGAGGATGTTTTTGATCTCCTCCAGACTCTCTTCCGTCGCCTGTCTGCCGATGTCGGGGTTTGCACCCGCACCAAGCCCCTGTGTAAGGTGAGGTCCCAACTGTACTTTATTGGGAACTTTGCTTGTCGCTATAGCCTGGGCATCGGTATTACAAATGATGAAATTCACCCCCTCTATGTTCTGGCTGAACATATGATTTACAGCATTGCTGCCACCGCCACCCACACCAATTACTTTGATGATGGATGATTTTTCTTTCGGTAGATCAAAATGGATCATAACTATAAATGTTTACTACAAAAAACAAATTGATTATTATTATAAAGCATGGTCTTCCTCTTCCTTGAAGAGGTCGATGATGCCGTCCTTGAACTTTCCCCAGAAATCTTTCATTCCCTTCCTGTTGCGGACCCTTTCCTGCTGCACCGCTTCGCGATCCGCGGCAGCCGGCTCTTCTTCCTGCTGTACCGCTGTCCGCCGGAGACCATCCGGTACATCCATTTTCCGGAAACCCTTGTCGAATTGCTTGCGGTTATGCTCGTAGTCGCTATAGCCTTTCAGGATAAGGCCGATACAAGTGCTGTAGGTCGGCTTGGCCAGCTCCTCGATATGCCCTGCGGCCAGATGCTCCGTCGGATACCCGATGCGGGCATTCAGTCCCGTTACATATTCCGTCAGCTGAATGAGATGACGGAGCTGCGATCCTCCGCCCGTCATGACGATGCCTCCGTTGAGCGCCCGGTTATCCAACCCTACCTGTTTGAGATGGTAAGTGACAAAGTCCATGATCTCGCTCATTCGTGCCTGGATGATATTGGCCAGGTTCTTTACGCTGATCTCCTTGGCGGGCATGCCCCTGAGACCGGGTATGGTGATATACGCATTCGCCTTTGCTTCATTGGACAGGGCGGACCCGAACTGCACCTTCATCTGCTCTGCCTGTGTCTTCAATACGCCCAGACCCGTCTTGATATCGTTGGTGATATTCTCCCCTCCAAAAGGGATGACAGCCGTGTGTTTCAGGATACCTTCATAGAATACAGCCAGGTCCGTAGTGCCGCCACCGATGTCTACGATGGCTACGCCGGCTTCCAGGTCCTCCTGTCCCATTACGGCGGCTGCGGAAGCCAGCGGCTGAAGGACCAGGTCCTTTGTATGCAGGTTGCTTTTCTCCACCGCACGGTTGATATTGCGGATAGCATTCTTATCTCCCGTAATGATATGGAAGTTGGCACCCACCTTTACACCGCCATAGCCGATGGGGTTGGGGATGTTTTGAAAATTATCAACGGTGAACTCCTGGGGGATCACGTCGATGATCTGGTCGCCGGCGGGTATATAGGTCTTATACTGATCGGCTATCAGCTGGTCGATCTCCCGGCGGGTGATCTCGTCGTCCGTATTCTGCCGTACGATGTCGCCCCTGGTCTGAAGACTTTTTATATGATGACCCGCGATACCGACATACACTTCGGTGATCTCAAGATTCGGGTTGGATGCATAGCAGTTATCCAGGGCCATCTGGATAGCTTTGATCGTCTCGTCTATATTCAACACCTGTCCGTGCTTGACGCCATTGGAATTGGCCCGGCCAAATCCCAATATCTCCAGCTTGCCGTACTCGTTCTTCCGGCCGGCGATGGCAGCGATCTTTGTCGTTCCGATGTCCAGTCCGACGATTATTGGTTGTTCCTGATTCATAAGTTGAGTTTATTTTTTTCAGTTGTTTTTTTTTGTTGTTGATGGGTTATTTATGGGGTTTTGTGTTTCCGGGATCAGGTCATACCCTGTCAGCGTCTGCTCCGTCTGGGTAGGGTCCTCCAGCGGGCGCATCTCCCGCTGGTGAATGGTATCCGACTGCAGATGTTGTGCCGCGCGGATCATCTCCCGGATATTCCGCATGCCCTGGAGGGAATCCTGCCGGCTGCCTTCGCTGCCTTTATGCGTACCGATCACCTGTCCGGCATAAGCAACATCCACGCGTGAATATTTATCAAAGCCTGTCTTGCCCAACACCTGTTTGTAGAAGACAAACAGCCTGTGGAATTTTGCCTGGTAGTCGCTGCCATCGCCAAAGGAGACGAGGTGGTTCCCGATCGTCGGTACCAGCTCAAAAGTGCGTTCAGGTGTAATATCCAGCTGGGCTATCTGCGCCATCCAGAACGAGTCGCTCCGGATAAACATGCCCAGCTGCCGGACCTGCATCGTCAAGAGGCTGTCCCGGCCACGCATTTTTATTTTTGGAGCAGGATAATCCGTAAACACGGGCAGTCTGGCCGTCAGCTTATCGGATAAGGGTAATTGCACACCGCTGCTATCGATGTAGAAGCTGTTCCCATCCACGGTAAATATCCTCGCCACAGGCTCCCGTTCGGTAACATTCACCCGCAAGATCCCGTTGTTATCAAAGAACAGCTGCGCATCTTTTATCCAGACATTTTTTTCCAGCACCGTTTCCATACGGCGAAGGTCAAAGCTGGCCGTAGACCTGTTCTGCCATTTTCCCGCCCCTGTGTTCCCGGACAGCAGGTCTACAATCTGCCGTTTGTCGATGAACAGGACACCGGAAGCCCCGGAAATATCCACCCTGTAACCTTTGCAAACCTTGCTGTTCCTGTACCCAATGGCTGCCACCAGCAATACCAGCACACCGGCCCCCATGGCGCACCACAGGGTGAGTGACAGTATCCTTCCGATATTTATTTTTACAGCCATTGTTTTTCAATTGAGACCCGCCCGACGACCAGGCGGATCGTCAGACGGGTACAAGGTGTCCGGGTAGATAAGATCCCGTGCACAATATTTTTTAGTCGTCCCTTTTGTCCAATAGTTCCCGTATCGGCGCTACCAGCGTATCGATGTCCCCTGCTCCTGCCGTGATCAGCAACTCGACCGCACTGTTCTTTATCGTGTTCAGCAATGCCTGCTTATCCATCAGCAATGCCCTGCCTTTTGTCATTTTATCGGCGATGATCCGGCTTGTCACCCCTTCGATGGGCACCTCCCTCGCCGGGTATACCGGCAGCAGGAACACTTCATCCGCCAGGTCAAGGCTCTCCGCAAACCCATCCGCAAAATCTCTTGTTCTCGTGAACAGATGCGGCTGAAAGATCACCGTACACTTCATATCCGGGTAGAGTTCACGAGCTCCGCTGATCAATGCCCGCAGCTCTTCGGGATGATGCGCATAATCGTCGATGAAAACAAGCCCTTCCTTGCGGATGATATATTCAAACCTCCTCTTTACTCCCCTGAAAGCATCCACGGCTGCTCTTATCCTGTCGTCATCGATCCCCAGCTCATGCGCTACCGCAATGGCGACCGTTGCATTCTCCACGTTGTGCAGACCACCCATGTTCAGCACTACATTATCCAGCGTCCAGCTCCCGCCCACTACCCGAAAACGGTAACTCCCGTCCTTTATCACGATGTCCATTGCACGGTAGTCCGCCGCACCTATCCGCAGTGCATACGTCATATGCCGAGCCCCCTTCAGGTCCTTTGTCCGGCGTAACCCCCACCTGCTCAGCAACAGTCCCCCCGGTTTGATCTTCCCGGAGAAATCGATGAACGCCTGCTCCACTGCCGCCGCCGTGCCATAGATATCCAGGTGGTCCGCATCCATGGCGGTGATCACCGCGATATCGGGGCTCAGCTTCAGGAAGCTCCTGTCGTATTCATCCGCCTCGACCACACAGACATTGTTCCTGTCGCTCCAGAAATTGCTGTTATAATTCACAGCAATACCTCCCAGGAAAGCATTACAGCCATAACCGCTGTGCCGCAATAAATGGGCGATCATTGTGGTAATGGTGGTCTTGCCATGAGTGCCCGCTACACAGATATTAAAAGAGCTGTTGGTGATCACACCCAGCACATCACTCCGCTTGAGGGTCGTATACCCATGCTGCTGATAATACAGCAGCTCTTTATGATCCTTTGGCACGGCCGGCGTATACACCACCAGGTCTGTGTCCTTCGGAGCGAGCTCCGGATCATCTTCATAGTGTACAGGAATGCCTTCGCTTTCCAGCTGACGGGTAAGGACGGTGGCCGTCTTGTCATATCCGCTGACGGCTGCCCCGTGAAAACGAAAATACCTTGCGAGCGCGCTCATCCCTATCCCACCGATACCGATGAAATAGATCTTTTTTATATCCTTTAGTTCGAGCATCGTTTTAATATTTCCCCGGCAATCACCTCATCCGCATTTGTCACCGCCAGCCTGCCGATGTTCTCTTCCAGCTGCCGCCGTCGCGGCTCGTCTTTTAATAAGCCAATAGCCGTGGCCACCAGCTTTTCTTTTGCCTCGCTGTCTTTTATCAGGATCCCCGCCCCCTTATTTAC
>DASZVM010000378.1:0-2806 GCA_035547295.1 Puia sp.
ATACGATATCCTTCCTCTCAGGCTGTTACCCCACAGCAACGGGGAATTGCTGCTGGCCCTTCGCCAGCGGACAAAGGAATGGAACTTCGCCACTGTTCAGCTTTTCTCGCCCACCGCCCTCAGCACAGACTTTGCCCGCGACTATGAGCAGGATCATGCCGATCTGATCTTTCAATGGCTATTCCAGGGCTTTATGCTCTGCATGCTTCTGTACATGCTATTTCAATGGCTGATCATCCGCCGGAAAGAGTATGGTTATTATTTCTGCTATATTGCCGTCGTAACCCTCTATTTTCTCAGCAAGTTCGAGACACAGCTGGGGCTGCCGCTTCTGTTTACCCGCTTCCCCCTGTTAAAGGTCTATCTCAGCAGGACCCTGCTCATTCTTCCCTATTTCCTCTACTTCCGGTTTATCCGCACCTTCCTGGAAATACCCATCCGCTATCCCGCCCTGAACAGATGGATCGTCCCCCTGGAATATTTTCTGCTGGGGTACATGGTATTCGATTTTGTATTCATCGTCACGACGTTTGACCAGGGACGCCAGAACACTTTTTTTACGTTCGTGCTTTTGTCCGTCTTTATACTGTCCACCTCTTTTATCATCTATCTTTTCCGCTACCGGCAGACCCTTATCTACTATGTGCTGACAGGCAGTCTTGTCGTGGCCCTGGGGAATATCCTGGGACAGGTGTTCACCTATCTGAAATTTTATAAGGATGAGAACATCGGTATCAGCGACATCCTTATCTTCCCCCAGCTGGGCGTGCTCCTGGAAATGCTCTGTTTTACCGCTGGTCTTGGTTACAAGCGTCATATGTCCGAGAAAGAAAAGATCCGCAGCCAGGAAAAGCTTATCGAGCAGCTGCGGGCCAATGAGCAGCTGCAGACCAGGATGCAGAACATCCGCAACAAGATCGCGCAGGACCTGCATGATGACATCGGTTCCACCCTCAGCTCTATCTCCATCCTCAGCGATCTCGTGCTGAAAGGCGACAGCAACAGCCAGGCCCGTGACACCATCGGTGAGATCAAGGACAGCTCGCTTATGTTGATGGAAAGGATGGATGACATCGTATGGAGCATCAATCCCCGCAACGACTCTTTAGACCATCTGCTGATGCGTGTCCGGCATTTTGCCACTACCCTTTTCGAAGCACGGGACATAGAGTACACCATCGATATACAAAAAAACCTCCACGAAGTGCGGCTGCCGATGGACCACCGTCAGCACATCTATCTCGTGCTGAAAGAAGCCATCAATAATCTCGTGAAATATTCCGAAGCCACACAAGCCACGTTGCAGGTGCAGTTCCATCAACATACGCTTACCTTGCTGGTAAAGGATAATGGGAGAGGGTTCGACAGTGACGTTGCTAACCAGGGTAATGGGATACCCGGTATGAAAAGGAGGGCTGATCTCATGGGGGCCGGACTGATCCTCCGTTCAGCCCCGGGACAAGGGACAGAGATCAGGCTGAACGTAGGTATTGATTGAAATTTTTTCAGAAAAAATGTTACTTCCGCAAAGGATTATGAAGACAAACATTATGCTATTCCAGTTTTCAGCTATATTGTCTTAGACCCGGAATCGCTTCCAGATCTTTTGTACCAGTCCCGGCCGACGCTGATGTACCTGCTCATCCGGTGGCAGCGCCGCAGAAAACCTCGGTTGGACGGTAAAAGCCGGGCGAACCGCCGGGCTGCCTTCCTCCCATCTGGCCACCAGGTCTTTTACTTCGGGCGCAGCATGGTCCAGCCACGCACGGGCAGTCATGTCATAGCGGTTCTTCTGATCCAGGTCAGCACCCTTTAACAGGATCTTCTCAAGCACCCTCAGCGACAAGGTCCGCTCTTCCGTAGACTCGTCCTTTCGCAGCAGGAATGCCTGTACCGCCCAATACACGACGTTGGATCCATCCGCATCCGTCACGTTGACGTCCGCATCATAGTCCAGGAAGAGGTCAATTGCATGGATATACTTTTGCTGCTGTACCGCAATGTGCAGACAATTGTAACCTTTGCTGCAGCAGATGTTTGGATTGGCTCCTTCTTCCAGCAGATAACGCAGCAACGGCAAACGCTCCTGCTCCGAAGAAAATCCGCTGGAGAGCAATGCTTCCATCAGCACAGGCATCCAGAAGCCGTCGCTCAGACAGGCATTGACATCGAGATTGTATTCTTCGACGAGGTGTTGTACCTGGCCGGTGGCGCCCCGGGCAATAGCCAGGGAAAGCGCGTTCCACTCAGTGGTGGGGACGAGAGGTGGCATGGCAATCATATCCATAAGGTACAAAAAAATCATATAAATATCCGATTGTTCCTTCCACAAATACTACCCATCTTTGACGCAATGATCAAGGTAGCCATTGTAGAGGACAACAACACCCTTCGCCACAGCCTGGAAAGCCTGTTCAACAGGACGGAAGGGATGCGATGTGTCGCCTCGCTGAGCAACCTCATGAACGCCGTGAGCGATATCGGCAGCACCCTGCCTGACATCGTATTGATGGACATTGGGTTACCCAATATTTCCGGTATCGAGGGCGTACGCACCGTAAAGGCTAATTTCCCCCGGATACAGGTCATGATGTTCACCGTATTTGACGATGATGAAAAGATCTTCGATGCCATCCGTGCCGGCGCCTCGGGCTATCTTCTCAAAAAAACACCCCCCGGGGAGATCGTCCAGGCCATCCTGGACCTCTATCATGGGGGCGCACCCATGACCGCCAGCATCGCCCGCCGGGTCATCCAATCCTTCCAGGCCGCCCCCTCCACCGCCCGGGAGGATTACCAGCTCACC
>DASZVM010000379.1:0-2762 GCA_035547295.1 Puia sp.
ACGGCGGCATTGAGCAGGGCCACCAGTATCGTGGTCTTTTTATAGCCGTAGGTATATTTTTCCGTGGGGCGGACTTTCAGCAGTCTGAAGGCGATGAGGGACATGGCCAGGCTGGCCACGTCGGCAAGGTTGTGCCCGGCATCGGAAAGGAGGGAGAGGCTGTGGATAGCGAGGCCTACGATGGCTTCAATAAGGACAAAGGCGAGGTTCAGTATAATACCAACGACAAATGCCTGATTGACGCTTTTGAGGTCCACCTGATGGTGATGGCCGAGGCCGTGGGAATGATCATGACTGTGACTATGTTGATGACTGTGTTCCATTTTTTTTCGAAAGTACAGAAAAAGCGTAAGGCCCGGGCATGCAGGATGTGGAAAAGTGGATAAGCTGTTGTGGGACAGCTCTTAGAAAAACTGTACTCTTGTTGCAAATTCAAACCGGATGAAACCGACAATCATGACCCTTACCATGGCCGTAGGATTTTCTTATGCCTGCCATGCGCAGCAATCCCCTTCTTTTCCTGCTGTGATCGATGCCGTCCTGCGGGATTTCCCCAACAATCTGAGGAATATCACTGGTGACCTGGTATTAGCGCAGGGGGAGTTCGAGAATTATGCCTCTGTGCTCGCCTTGCCTGAATCACAGCATTGTACCATTACCCACTGGCATTCCACACGGGACACGACGGTAAGCTGGCAGGCGGCCATGCTCACCACCGACAATTTCGGCAAGGCCGACCATGCTTACCAGGAGCTTTACCGGAAGCTGCAGCAATGTTACATACAGCTGACGGACGGTACCGTCGTTTATCTGAAGGGGGACTGGGAGCCTGCCAGGGAAAGCGCTTCGTTTACCACCAGCACATTGCGGGCAGAGGTGGACGATCAACGTTACAAGGAGGTCCGTATCGAGCTGGAGCTGGTGTACCAGCTGGCGGAATGGGGTGTCAATATCAACATCTTCAGCAAGAAGCCCGACGACGAAGTGGCTAAGGCGCGGTAGCGCGGATCGCGCCTCCGTCAATCGGTATCGTAGCGCCCGTGATATATCCTGCCAGGGGAGAGGCCAGAAAGGCCACCAGGTCAGCCAGCTCTTCCGGACGGCCTATCCGTCGTACGGGAATGGATTTGGCCCGTTCGGCCAGCAGCAACTGCTCTTCTTCCGGGCTGTGCGCCGGGAGGGTGTCTTTCACCCTGTCGGTGAGGATAAGCCCGGGCGCTATGTTGTTGACAGTGATATGATCGGGGCCCACTTCGTCGGAAAGGAGCTTGGCCATGCCTGCAACGCCCATGCGCATACTGGTGGAAAGGACGGAGTCTTCGAGGAAGGTCCGTACGGAGAGGCTGAGGATATTGATGATCCTTCCGCTGCCTGTTCTTTTCATATGTGGGATCACCAGCCTGCTGAACCGTACGGCGCTGAGCAGGTTGAGCTCAAAGGCGGATTGCCAGTCTGCGTCATCAAAGTCTTCGAAGGGGCCGAAGGGCGGTCCTCCGGCATTGTTGACGAGGATGTCCAGGCGTCCGAAAGCTGCGGCAGCGGTGTTTACCAGGGACGCTGCAGCTGTAGCATCCCGTACATCCGAGGGGATGGCAAGTACATTTCCTTTTCCCCCTCCGCGGATCTCTGCCGCCGTCTCATCCAGCGCGTCCTGGTTACGGGCGGTAATGATCACGTTCGCGCCTTCCCGTGCAAGCGTTAAGGCGCAGGCTTTTCCGAGGCCTTTACTGGAGGCGAGCACCAGTGCTGTTTTTCCCTGTAATTGGAGGTCCATTAAATTTCGTTTTGGCGTTCAAAGATAAGAAGCCTTACCTTGCTACCGGAGATCAGGAAATGGAAAAAGTATTCAAGATACTCGTCGTGTTCGTGCTGCTGATGCTGCTCATCATTTACTTTATCCGCAGCCGTGAGCGTAAGTTCCGGGAATATGTCTTCTCGCACCGTATCCCCGACAGCCGGGATGTAATGGATGAGATGCTGCTGCTGGACTCCATTATTTCGCATGAGGGTGCGGCTACCATCACCGACAGGGATGCGGGACTGGTGTATGTATATCATATCAGCGGCATGCTGACGATCTTTCGTCAGGGGGCTCAGAAAGAGGTACAGCGGCTGGCGGTTCCCGCAAACGGTTATTTCCTTTCATTCGACCCCGTGAAGGAAGAGCTTTATCTGCATCATGAAGGGGAGATATATGTTTATATCCGGAGGGGAGCTTAGTGTTCGAAGAAACATACGCTGCCGCCTACCCATTCCCTGTCCTTATTGAAACGAACGCCGATCATTTTTCCCTTGCTGAGACGGGCCAGGTTGATGGCCGGGGTGGGGCGGGCGTCGCCATCCTTCCAGAGGTACATCATACGTATCTCTACTTTGGCAGGGATATCCGGGGTCGGTATCAGGTCAGCGTACTTTACTTTCCGCTGCAGGATCCAGTTGCCGGGATGTTCTATTTTCTCCAGGTCGGCGGGGGTGACGTCGATGACCACGCCTTGTCCCGCGAAAGAGAACAAAGGTTTTAATACATAGTTCTCCAGGTCGGCGGGCGGCTGTTTGATCTCATTGAGAAAGAACCAGGGGGGCACATTAGGATGGCGCAGGTAAGGCAGGAGAAATTTACTGATACGATAAAACCAGTTGGGATGCGCCACCCATTCGACGTCCAGGTCTTCACGGATATCGACATATGACCCCGGGGGTAGTCCGGCGGCATTCAGCTCATCGAAAATGACCCTGTTGTAGATGCGTTTGATCGGCGTTTT
>DASZVM010000380.1:0-3242 GCA_035547295.1 Puia sp.
CAAGGCAGCCGCGAATTTTATACAGTCCGGTAAATTCGGCCCCATCACCATGGTGGAGCTCACCTGGAATGTCAATCAGCCCGGCCGCTGGCGCAGACCCGAGCTGGTTGCCCAATGCAGGGAAGAAGACCTTGATTGGAAAAGATTTCTGCTAAACCGCCCCTTCGAAGCGTTCGACCCCAGGAAATATCTGGAATACCGCCTGTTCTGGCCCTCTTCGTCCGGCATGCCCGGTCAATGGATGAGCCACCAGATCGATACGGTCCACTGGTTCACCAATCTCCACCATCCCCGCAGCGTCGTCGCCAACGGCGGCATCTACATGTGGAAGGACGGCAGAAGGAACTGGGACACCACCACGGCAGTCTTTGACTACGGTCCTGCAAACGACCCCTCCACAGGCTTCCAGGTCATCTTCTCCTCCCGCATGCACAACGGCGATGAACATCCCGCGGAAATATACTATTCCAATGGAGGCGAGCTCAATCTCATCACCAATAAGGTTACACCCAAAGGAGGACTGACGGCCAAAGCCGCAGCCGCCATGCACATGCAGCCCAACCTCCTGCCGGAAACGACGCTATCCAATGCAGAAGCCGTGGTCGCCTCCGCCAATACGGGCGGCGACACGCTCACGACCAATCACGTACGCAACTGGATGGAGTGCATCCGCTCGCGCAAGCAGCCCAATGCGCCCGTAGAAGCGGGGTACTATCACTCTATTGCCAATATAATGACCAACGCCGCTGTCCGCACAGGCTACAAAGCTGTCTTCGACGAAAAGACACAGGAGGTGATGGTCAATGGAAAAGTATTCAAGTACTGATGTTCAGACGTTTTACCGCTGAAACCCTGATTGTTTTCTGCGCACTCATGGCGTTTTCCCCTGCCGGCCGGGCCCAGGAGGCCCGCCGGCTCCCCGTAAAGAAAATATTGCGGATCGCCGGCAAACGTTATGGCGCCTATATATCCCGATACCCGGACAGCACCCTGCACCTGTACAGTATAAAAGACCAGGGCCCGCAGGCAGTCCGGTACACCGACTGGACCAGCGGCTTTTTCCCGGGAGCGCTTTGGCTGCTGGCCGGGCTCACCGGCGAACCCCGGTGGACGGGATATGCACGTAAATGGACTGCAACGCTCGCCCCCGCGCAATGGCTCACCACCAAGCATGACATCGGCTTTATCACCTTCACATCGTTTGGCAACGGCTATCGCATCACGCATGACACGGCCTACAGGGAGGTCCTCCACCAGGCAGCCAGGTCCCTCGCTACCCGCAGCAGCCCTATCACAGGGAGCATCCGCTCCTGGGACAACGGCCCCTGGCACTATCCCGTGATCGTAGACAACCTGATGAACCTCGAGCTGCTGCTCTGGGCCGCGCAGACACTCGGAGATACCACCTTCCTGCATATCGCCCGGTCACACCTTCGTAACGAGATCCGGTACAGGTTCAGGAGTGACGGCAGCACCTTCCATGTGCTGGACTTCGACCCTGCCACAGGCAGCCTGCTTGCCCGTAAGACCTGGCAAGGCCTCAATGACTCCTCCTGCTGGGCCAGGGGACAGGCCTGGGCCATCTATGGATTTACCATGGCCTACCGCTACACGCATGACACCGCCTGTCTGCAACAGGCCGTCAGGGCCGCGGACTACTTCATCCGTCACACCGACACCATCGCCGACCATATCCCTTATTGGGATTTCAACGACCCTGCGATACCACGGGCGCCAAAGGACGCATCCGCCGCCGCTATTGCCGCGGACGCATTGCTCGAATTGGAAAAATATGTCCCATCGGAAAGAACGTTGTATCGCCGGACAGCCGTCCGGATATTGGAAAGCCTCTGCAGCCCTGCGTATTTGGCTGCCGACAGCCCGGATGAATATTTCCTGCTGGACCATTCCGTCGTCAACAAACCCGCCGGTAAAGGGGTCGATACGCCCCTGATCTATGCCGATTATTATTTCCTGGAGGCGCTCACTCGCCTGTGACACCGGCAGCATCGATGGTCACCGAATCCCGCACATACGGGACGATACGCACGGGCCCCAGCAGCCCCGCGGTCAGCCGCTCTTTCTCCCGGAGGATGCTCCCCGTATTCCACCAGCGGGCGGCATTATTGCCGATATTGGCATCCAGCAGGTCCCAACCGGCCTTGTTGGCCAGCAGGTCGGCGACGACCACCGTCACCTCGTTCACACCCGGATGTACATAAGCCGTAATATCCGCCCTGAAAGGCGGCCAGGGATGATAGCTCACCAGCCGGCCGTTGACCCATACCTCCGCAAAATAGTCTACTTGTCCAAGGTCCAGCACCATTTTCGTACGCTCATTGACGTAAGATGCCGGCACCGTTACCTTCTTTGTATACAAAGCCCTGCCCGAATACCAGCCCAGTCCCATATCGGACCAGGGCTGTAATGGTCTGAGTGTTTTCCCGCAAACGACCTTCAGGGGTTCCTGCAGACCGTCTTCCTGTTTATTCAATCTGACCTTGATAGTCAGCATTCCTTTGCCGTCTTTCAACAATCCCCTGACATCGGCCTTATCACCCCGGCCAAAGGAAACCCGGCGCCCATCTACATATACATCGAAACTCCCTTTGATCTCCGGCCGGAGGATGGACACGGTACCCGGAGGCAGGGGCTGACGGTACCATACGGTACAGGGGAAATGAAGATCGTGCCCCGGGCGCGCGATATCACCCCAGGGGCCCAGCGGTGGTGCAGCGTACAAAAAAGCAGGTATCCAGCCGATCTGGTCCCGCGAGGTCTGCCAGCTGCTATCCGTCCTGAAGGGTATCGCCTGTCCGGAAGCCAGCCGGACGGCGCCTTCCATCAATAACCCGCGCATCCCTGTCACTTTCACCAGAATGACATTCTTTCCCCTGGAAAGGAATGTATCGATCCTGTAATGCGCCGGATGCCGCCAGTCGTCGCCGCTGCCCGCGTGCCTGCCATTGATATATAATTCGTAAGCAGCATCCGCCGTAATGTCCAGCGATGCATCCTTTATCGCACCTTCTGTCATCAGCTCTTTCCTGAACCAGGCCGTGCCGCCGCCGATGTCGGGCAAATGTCTTCCGTTCTCATAATAGCTGATCCAGCTGCCGCTCCAGCCGCTGGCATACCGGCTTGCTCCCCTGGCAGGACTGAAAGTGTCTTTTATCTTTATCGTTTTCCACCGATGTTCCATCTTGCGCAGACCACCATCGGCTTCCATGGAAAAATCCATC
>DASZVM010000381.1:0-6462 GCA_035547295.1 Puia sp.
CAGGTGAGCAGCATCAACCTGGAGCTGAACGCTTCCAAGGAAAATAATATGCTGCTGAGAAAGCAAATGCAGGCCCTGTCTGCGCTAAGCAGCGTCCAGGCCGAAAGTATAAAGAAATCGATGGATAACATCGGGGCCAAGGATGAGTATATCCAGGAGCTCCGGGCGGCCGTGTCACACCGGGACTCGGTGAACATGGTGGCGTTGATGAACATGAAAGCATACCTGGGGAACCAGGGCCAGGATGTGGTTATCAGGCTTGAAAAAGGCGAGGTATATGTCGATCTGTCGGACAGCCTGTTGTTTGGGGATGATAGCGCCGGCTATGTACTGAATAATAAGGCGAAACCGGTATTGGGCAGGCTGGCGAGAGCGCTGAACAACCAGCCGGACGTAGCATTCGTCATCGAGGCTCACATGGATTCGCTTATCACAGATCAGCAGGGTGTCCAGCAGGACGGTTGGGACCTCGCTTCCAGACGGGCTGCTGTCATTGCACGGACCCTGACAAACGATTATAAAGTATCGGCTGCGCGCATGACGTCCGCCGGTCGCCTGGAACCGGCTGATCATCCGTCGGCAACGGCAATCGACAGCATGATGGTGATACCAGACAGTATGAAGGCAACCTCATATAGCACGGGAGTAACGTCGGATAGTACGAAGGTAATGCCGGATAGTATAAAAGCGACGCCAGCCAGCGTAACACCAGCAGCAACCGCTGCCCACCGGTATACCCGCATCGTCATCCTTCCCCAGTTGGATCAGCTGGTCAGGCTGCTGGAACGCAAAAAGGGTCAGGAGCCTCCACCTCCGCCGCCTCCGGCATCCGTGCCCGCTGCAGCCCCGGCATCAACGGCAACGCCGGCCACCGAGCCAGTCACGCCACCGGCGACTACAGCGCCGGGTACATCCAGCGGTCCTTTATAACGCTCCATCAGCTCCGCGTAGCTGCCAATCTTTCCTGCCTGGTATTCTTTGTCCACTGATCTGGAGCTGCCTATCATGCATAATTCGATGGGAACCTCTTTCATATCTATCACCAGGATGGTCTTGTCCTTTGCCCATTCCAGCATCTCATCCAGGGTCTGGATGCCATACTGCTGGGATCATGCATTACCACCAATTGGCTGTCCTTTGTATAATGCGGGTCCATCTCCATCATCGACCATGAATAAAGAGTATTATTTTTCATGATGTGAAATATCTGAAGATTTATATGGGAACCACGGTGTATTCGCCTCACTGCATGTGGCCAGGATCCCTTCCGCTTTTTTGATGATATCGGGATGTTCCGCCGCCACATTGCTCTTCTCGCCGGGGTCTGTCTCGAGATCATACAGCTCCGGCGCGGCTGTTTTATCCTGGTACATGTTCTTTTTCATCACCTTCCATTTCCCTATCCGCAAGGCGATGCTTTCGAGCCAGTTCCGGGGCAGGGTGGCGCCAGGCTTGTCCCACAGGCTGCTGGCCGTAAAATGCGGAAGGAGTGGGGAATCCGTTTGTAGTTGATGAAATTTGATATCTTCGGTCATACAGTCCCTGTTATGACCTGGAAAATGAGACACATTTTAAAGTATACGGCAGCATTGTTGTTTGGCATGCTGGCCAATGTTTATGCGTTGCAGGCACAGCCTGTTAAAATTGAATGGCAGCCGGCGGCTCCGGGCGTATGGAAAGCGAAGATCGGAGCTTCACAGCCTATGGACCTGTTGCGGGCAGCCGGGGGCTCTCCCCGGATGGAGGCGTTGAGAGCCCTGGGGGAGCGGCGATTCCCTTTGCCGGAAACGGAATGCTACGCAGAAAAGCAGGATGGAAAGATCTATTTGCGGCTGCCCCTGGACCCGGGGGAACGCATTTTCGGATTGGGACTGAACTTCAAGACCGTCAACCAGCGTGGGCGCGTACTGCACCTGCATATGGACCACTACGGAGGACAGGACAACGGCCGTACACATGCGCCTGTTCCATTTTACGTATCCGACAAAGGCTATGGCGTGCTGGTGAACAGTGCGGAATATATCACCGTATATGCGGGCACGGGTGTCAGGACGGATACGAAACATCCGCCCGTGGTCTATGACCGCAACACCGACAAGCAGTGGGAGGCCCAGCCTGTTTCGGATGCGGTGGAGATCCTGGTGCCTGCCGCGGGTACGGAGGTATACGTCTTTGCAGGCAACAGCGCGCTGGAGGCGGTGCAACGATATAATCTGTTCAATGGGGGAGGGGCGCTCCCACCCAAATGGGGGTTGGGATTTACACAGCGCGTGCCTTCGCTGTCGACGGCGGACAGCGTGCGAAAAGAAGTGGAAGCTTTTGCGCAGCATGGGTTTCCCCTTGACTTTATAGGGCTGGAACCCGGTTGGCAATCCCGGTCCTATCCCTGTACATTCGAATGGGCGAGGGAACGTTTTCCCGACCCGGCTGGTTTTATAAAGGAGATGCTTGACAAGGGCATCCGTTTGAACCTCTGGCTCAACCCCTATATCTCTCCGGCTGCCGGCATTTACACCGATATGAAACCCTTGTCGGGCGATCATACTGTTTGGAATGGACTGGTGCCCGATCCTTTTATGCATGACGGAATGGAGAAGCTGCATGGGCTGTTCAGACAGCAGCACCTGGACATCGGCGTTTCCGGCTACAAGATCGACGAAGTAGATGGGTTCGACCAGTGGCTATGGCCCGATGTAACAAAATTCCCTTCGGGGCTCAGCGGCAGCCAGATGCGCCAGGTCTTTGCGCCTGCAATGCAGAAGCAAACGCTGGATTGGTTTAAGTCGCTTAACCGGCGAACCTATGGGCTAGTCCGTGGCGCTAATGCAGGAGGGTCTTTTCTGCCCTATGTACTGTACGACGACTATTACGATCACCGGGACTTTATCACGGCTTTGTGCAACAGCGGTTTTATAGGTGTCCTCTGGACGCCCGAAGTACGCGCATCCGCGTCGGCGGAAGAATGGCTCCGACGTTTTCAGTCCGTTTGTTTTTCACCCATGGCTATGATCAATGCCTGGGCGGACGGAACGAAACCCTGGAGCTATCCGGAAGTGGCGGAGCAGGTGAAACAAGCGGCGCTTCTGCGTATGCAGCTGCTGCCCTACCTGTATACCTGTTTTGCTCAGTATGCTTTCGAGGGCAAGCCGCCTGTACGGCCCATGCAGCTGGTGGACGGATTTTCGTCTGCCCCGGATGGGGGAGACGCGCGTGTCAACTCCGTTACCAACCCTTATGCTACTGCGCTGCGGCGGGATATAAAGGATCAGTTCATGGTAGGTGATTATCTGCTGGTGGCGCCCATGTTCGCGGGAGAACAGCGGCGTAAGGTGGTATTGCCGGCCGGCAAATGGTATGATTTCTATACGGGCAAATATGCCGGCGGGAAAGAGATCATCGAGATCAGCCCCGGTCTGGATCGCATACCGCTGTATGTAAAGGACGGCGGTATCATTCCTATGATCCCGCCTGTGCAGCATGCGCCTCTCAGGGGTGAGGTGCTGCCGTTGGAGATCCTTGTGTATGGCAATGCGCCGGGAAGCTTTCGTCTTTATGATGACGATGGTGTTTCTTTTGATTATGAGAAAGGCAGCTATGCCTGGTATCCGCTGAATGTCGTGAAGGGCAAGTCGGGAAAATGGGAGGGACAGATAGGGACGAGGACAGGCAATTTTTCTTTACGGCAATACAGCGGTTTTACATGGAAGTTCATGAGCCGTCAGCCGATCTAGTGTTAAAAACGTTGTTTGAGCAATATTTTTTGAGATGTTTTTTGTAAATTGTAGCTATAAAATATTGTTTATGCAGCATTTTAATATTTTTCACAACCTGAGCCAGCAGGAGAAAAAGCAATTGGTGAGATTCCCGGTGTATCTTTCTCTGCTGGCTGCCAGCAAGGATTACAGTTTAGACAGGCATGAAAAAAATATAGCCGTTAAACTAACGCATATCAAGACCTTTGCGTGTGATCCCGTACTGGCTGAATACTATGCGACGGTGGACCAGGATTTCGAAGCAGCTGTCGCAGAAATAAGCGAACACCTTCCCAGGGAAAAGCAGGCGCGGGAATGGGCCATTAAAAAAGAATTGAGCAAGCTCGATGGTATTTTACATAAGCTAGACAGGGAGTATGCTGCTACCATGTACCGTAGTCTGCGGTCTTATAAGGAGCAAATCTCGAGGGCTCACCGGAATGTCCTTGAATATTTTCTTTTTCCTTTGCCGATCAATGGGCTGACGGATTAGCCTTTTATTTTATTACCACCGGATGTTGCGAGAGGAGGAGTTTCGATGTCAAATAGTCTATTTAACATAATATTAATTATAAGACAATTTATTCCGGATCTTTTCCTACAAGCACAAACCGGGCGGCGGAAAAAATACTGCCTGCTTTAGGCTCGATCGTCCATTCGACCACAGGACCGGCGTGCATGCCCCGGGGGCTGAAAAAAGTCTGGAAACTTCCCATCTGACGGGTTTTGGAGATCTGCTGTAAAATATATCGAAGGTCTTTTCTGCAGTCTTCCCCGATGAGACGGCTGAAATGCCGTCCCGTCATATCTTTCACCGGGAATTTTTCAGGCTCTGCATCTACAACCTTAAATGAGAGAATGGTTCCTCTTTTATTCAAGACCAGGGAATATCTTGTCATGATATCGAGATTTTTCTATTTTTTATAACGACTAGTGTGCCAACGTTTTAGCCGCTAATAATCAATAATATAGACTGATTTGACATTGAAAATTATCCAATTATGGGACTTAATTCCCAATTATGGAATTTTAAAGTTCCCAAAAAGCCAGGAAAAGATCCCTTCTTCTTCCGATCTTGTCAGCAATGATCATTGTCATTCAATGTAAGGACCAGATGGGACTGGTTGCCGCCATATCAGGGGTGCTGGCACAGGAAAGCCTCAACATCATCTCTTTGCGGGAGCATGTAGATCCTTCCGAGAACCGGTTTTTTATCCGTATAGAAACGAATGGAGATGCCTCCTTTGAAGCGTTGCAGCGGAAATTGGGCGCTCTGCTGCCTGCAGATGCGGTGATCTCGATCAATCCGTTACCGGAAAAAAAGATCGTGGTAATGGTGACCAGGGAATACCATTGTCTTTCGGATATTTTGGTACGGCATCATTTCGGGACATTGGGAGCATCTGTTCAGCATGTCATTGGGAACTATCCTGACCTGGAAGATATCTGCCGGCGTTTTGAGATCCCCTTTTCTCATATTTCACATCAGGATCGGGAAAAGGAAATCTTTGAACAGCAGATCATGGATGTCCTGCTCCGGCATCAACCGGACTTTATTGTACTGGCTAAGTTCATGCGTATCCTGTCCCCTGCTTTTATCAGCGCTTTTCCAGCCCGGATCATCAATATTCATCATTCCTTCCTTCCGGCGTTTGTTGGCGCCAATCCCTACCGTCAGGCGTTTGAACGGGGCGTCAAGCTCATCGGAGCAACGGCTCATTTTGTAACTGATCAGCTGGATGAAGGTCCCATCATCGCCCAGCAGATCATCCATGTGAACCATTCGTTCACCGCAGCTGATATGATGAAGGCCGGTAAAGAAATAGAGACATCTGTGCTGGCGAAGGCCTTACGGCTTGTCTTTGAGGACAGGGTGCTGGTGTATAGGAATAAAACGGTGGTCTTTGAGTAACTATTCCCGTCCTGGCCTACTAATTTCCGTGGCCCTTTATGCGTCCGCATGGATGCCGGCAGCCGTCGTATTCAGGTCAAGGATGCGTTTGGATTTGCGCTGGCAGGTTATACTACCTTTTCTTGTGTCGGCTGGGAGCCTGTTTTTTCGGGGATATTGTCGCTGGGAGGATAGAGGACGGTAAGAACTATTTCATGCTAACGATGGACAAGGAAGCAAGATCGGTCCCGGACGGAGGAATGATCACGGTACCTGCTATGAACTCTTCAACATCTTCAAGCTCGATGGACCGTTGGCGGCTCTTCCGCGCTTTTACGGTGACAACGGTCTCGATACGGTCGCGATGCAGACCCAGTCCCTGGATGGTTACATAATACTTTCCGGCAGGTACGCCTTCGATAGCGATGTTCCGGCTTTCATCAGCGGCGAATACCTTGTAGATCACGCCGGCGCCGGTGCGATCATAACGATCAAAAATGATAAGCACGGAATCCTTATGCTCATCTGCGGGGGCCAGGTTGTTGAACCTAAATTGCACGGAACCTTCTTTCGCCACCGCTTTTGCGGCTGATTTGGCGCGGGGCCCCTTTTCGGCATGTACTGCCAGGCTCGGGCCCAGGAGCAGGCAGGCAAGGTAGAGGTAAATTTGTTTACTCGATTTCATGGGGGGTGAATTATACCAAAATGTATCCAACCCCTATGCCATTGTGCAAGTATTTAAAAGTCAATTCGGTATGGTGCTGCCCATCAATGGGAGATTTCCCTTCGTAAGAATACGATTCCCAAATCCGGAAAAAC
>DASZVM010000382.1:0-11103 GCA_035547295.1 Puia sp.
TGCCCGCCATTTGAATGAATGCCGCCCTGTATTCGTAATGGAACTACGCCCATCGCCAAAATGCGTTAAGGTAATAGTCGTATTCAGCACCGGCAGATCCACCAGCTCCGATCTGCCCTTTCCCCTGTATAAAGTACTCACCGTGCGCGACCGTGCATCTACTTCCACACCCATCAGCCCTTGTACCACAGCCTCCACCAGCCCATACGAGACTTCCGGATATTCACGCCTTTGCGTGGATGGGGCCGCCAGGTGCAGGATAAGCGCGCGCGCCTTATCCGCATATCCATTCCTGTAATATTGTAATGGTAAATAGGAAAGGTTCTCGACATTCAGGTCCAGGGTCATCAAATGCTCGATAGTGCGCTTTTTCCGCGCAGCATCTTTTAACGCATCGAACCACAGCAAAAAAGTTTCTCCTTCGGCTTTCCCAAATTGATGGTCATTTGTATAATGCGTCCGATAGAGACCCGCATGCTCATCCCACCAGTCCGCATCGATACGGTCCTGATAGGCCTTTGCTTTCTTCAAATAGGCCGCTGCCATGTGTGGATCACCATTCTCCTTTACCATAGTCGCATAAGAGACCAATCCCCTGTATAGGGCCCCCAGCAGGTCGACGCCCATTTTCAGGTTGGGTACGCCTTCCGAGTAGGAGGGTAGCCCCCTGCAGCGGTGAAAGGCATCTTCGATATTGAAGGGCGCCGGCGCATTGGGATAAGCGGGCCGGATGAGCAGGGAGTCCGGCTCCAGGATCCATTTACGGATGTACTCATGGACAGTACGGTCATAAAAGTTTTTAAAGACCGCATCCTTTACATAGGTGCTGTCCCCAGTCCAGAGATAGGTCCGCCAGCATGCGTCCAGCACGTCGAAATTGGCAGGGAGGTTGTACCAGAATTCCCTGTCGTTGCGATAGTCGGAAGGAGAAGGGCCGCCGGTCTTGTCGATCTCCCAATACGTACACCAGTCCTTGGAAGGGGAGATATCACCGGTGAATTTGGAGAACATATTCCTGTTCTCCCCGTGCATGCCCAGGATCTCGGCCCCGATACATTGATGAGAGACGTCCCGCATGCAAAAGGCATCCCGGGGCGGCAGGGCCGACTCGTACCAGGGACCGACAGGGTCGCCCGGTCTGGCCCGATAGTGCAGGGCCATGGCCTTCGCCCAGGTAAAAGCGTTTGCAACAGCCGTATCCGTGGAATAAAAGGTCACGCCTTGTTCGGATGCCGGCTCGTCGAGGGTAATGGCCAGCGGCCCTTTCCCATCCCATAGATATGTCTTCGAAGCCTTTCCCTGCATGGATATGACAACCTTTTCTTGTTGCCCGGCCCGGCTCACCGTGATATCGAGATCCTTTTGAAAAGCCTTTACATGCTCCAGCGACATGCGGTCCCAGCCCGCAGGCAGTCGTGGCTGGATCGTAAAAGCATTGAACCCTGTCGGTTCGATCCCGAACAGTCCTTCCGTCACAGCCCTGCAATACAGTCCGCTCTCGGCGGACAGGTGACGTTGATCCCCTTCCGGCCAGGCCTCCACGGCATAAGGAACATGCTCTCCCAGCAGCCGCATGGCCGAGTAATAGGAAAAATATTTCAGACTGGTGTCCGTAGCGCCGGCATAGAACAAACCGCGAAAGGCATAAAGCGTGCTTCTGTCCCAGAATGTTTGCGAGCCGGATTCCGTGAGGATGCCGTTCTTTGACCAGAGATATTTTGAAAGCAGCGCCTTTATCGTCTCCTCTTTTCTGTCGAAGATGCCCATGACAAGGGGCAGACAGATCCAGCTGCGCAGGGTCGTATTGCCGTCATAGTAACGATAGGTGTTAAATCCCTGGATGGTAGCTCCAAAATATTTGTCGATATTCTTTCGCAGCTGTAATGCATGCTGCCTGTATTCTTCAGCCATATGCGCTTCCCCCAATGACTCCCCTAACCTAGCCGCCGATATCAATGCCCCATAGGCCAGCACATTCGTGGAGAGATTAACCTTTCCTGCCGGGAAACGCCCTTCCAGCTCATCCGAATTGCTGGCGATCACGCCGTCGGATGTTTCTTTGCGCTTCAGATATTCCAGGCACCAGGTGATGAGGGACCATAGCTTTCTGGCTTCGGCCGTGTCCGCATAGGCCAGTGCAAATCGGGAGGCCCCATAGGCGATCATGGCCTGATCACCCCTATCGCCGGCTCCATGCCAGGTGCTGCTCCCTTCCGCGATGATGGAACTGGGAATGGGTTTGTACTCCGGGTTCATATAGGACGCAAAGAGACGGTAACAATTCCTTGCCGATTCATTGGCTTCGATGTTCCCAATGAAAGGGAAGAAAGGGCTTACATACTCTGCCTGGTCATTGGCCCAGATGGCTGCGTAATAGCTGCCGCCCCCCGGACCGTGCATCAGCCCGCCCTTTGTATCGAATATGCTTTCGGCAGCGCGTAGCTTGGCAAAGGCGAACATGCGATCCAGGGTATCGTTGGGCGTATGTAACACGAGCTCATGTGACAGCTCGTTCACCAGCTGCTGACGTTTTTCACATTCATAGTCGGCTGAGATATAGACAGGTTCTTCGGTCATCTTCCTGCCGGACATCACTACGTAAAATGAATAGCTGCTGCCGGGCGCTAATAACGTGTTACCCCCATTGTATACTCTGTACCCGAGATCATAAGCTCCATACACCCCCTTCGCTGCATCGGTTGCAAAATGCATATCTTTCTCCGGCACATGCAGCGACAGCGGCTTCATCCCCGTATTGGTCAACAGATATCTTTCCACACAGACAGCCTTATCCATGGACGGGTAGATACACCTTTCCACCCGTATCGGAGTATTGGTAGCGCTGAGGGACCTTAACTAGCCATGCGTGCTGAATTCCAGGGGCGTCTCCTTCAACGGCTGCCCGTCCGCGGTGATGGAGTCGACAATACCCTCATCGAAAGAATGACGCAGGCTGGCATGAGTATTATTGGGTAGGGTGCGCAAAAGGGGGAACACCAGCTGACGCCGCCAGACCAGCTGCTGCAAGCTATCGACGCCATAAGTGATGATGGCCGATATGCGCCGGCCGCTCATTTCGATATGATCGGCGTGTGGAGCCCCGCCCGTGACCTTCCAGGTAATGCCGCCATCCGGTGACATACGCCAGCGTAATGGCTGTGCAGCCGAATGAAGACAGCAAACGATCCAAAAAACGAATAATCCCTTTTTCATATTCTATTCTAGTCTATTCTATAAAAATAAGATCTTTTTATCACTTCACCAACCCCGCTTTTGAAAAGATGACAAAAAGCATCGTCATCATGACCAGCAATACCGTCATATACACATGTCTGTTCTTCCATGGCCGTATATCCACCAGGTTATTCACCTGCTGCCGGTAAGGTGTAGCCCTGGGGTACAGCCGGCCGATGAGCAGCATCAGCGCCGACGTGATCAAAAAAAGAATAAAAAGCAGATGTAAAAAATGTAGTCCCGTATCGACAAACAGCTGCAGCACCCCATAACAGAGGATAAAGAAGACCAATCCCACCTTGGCGGCAATAGCCGGCACCCGCCTGGTCACGAACCCGATGAATAAAATAGTAAAGATGGGCACATTAAAAAATCCGTTGACCGTCTGTACATATGTATAAAACCCCTTTTTGGCGAATACGATAAAGGGAGCGATAAACATGGCCAGCAGGCACACCCCTATTTCAAATCGCTTGGCCGTACGGATAAGCTCCGCCTCACGAACCTGCCGCCCTCTTCTGGCGAGCCGGGGTTTGTATATGTTCAATATGAACAGCGTGCTGGAGCTGTTCAATCCCGCATTGAATGTGGTAAAGGCCGCCCCAAAGATGATGGCCGCGATATAGCCTGCTATAAAGGGAGGGGATACCAGAGAGATCATTTTGGGGAAAGCTTCCGTGGTATTGGGCAGATGGGTGAACAGGTGCACGGCAATAAGCCCGGGGACGTTCAGCAGCAGGGGCGAGATCAGTTTTCCCAGGCAGGCAATGGCGATACCCTTCTGACAGGATCGCAGGTCTTTTGAAGCCAGCACCTGCTGGACGATATATTGCTCGGTCCCCCAATAATATAAATTCACCAGCAGCATGCCCGTGAACAACGTGGAAAAAGGAATGGGGTCGTTCGCGCCGCCGATGCTGTTTAAATGCTCCGTCCTCGACGACAACAGCGTATGCAGTCCCAGCCCGGTATCTCCCTGTCCCAGATACTTCAAACCCAGAAAGGGCAGCAACAACCCGCCGGCAAACAGTCCCAGACCAAGCAAGGTATCGGAGACCGCTATGGCCCGCAAACCTCCCAGGATGGTATACAGACAGCCGATGGCGCCCATGACCCATACCAATATCCATATCGTTCCCCAATAGCCGACCCCTGATCCATCCGAGAAATGAAAAAGACCGTTAAAGGCAACGGCCCCGCTGTATAACACCGTCGGCAGGAGGTTGATGATATAGCTCACCAGGAAAATGATGCTGACGATCCTTTTTACGCCATGATCATAACGGGCCTCCAGGTAGTCCGGCGTGGTGGAGATACCCGTACGGAGATAGATGGGCATGATAAACTCCGACACCAGCAGCATGGCAAAGACAGAGGTAACGCCCCAGGCCATGACCGTCATGTCATGGGTATAGGTCAGCTCATTCTCCCCGATGATGGTTGCCGTATTGATATTTGTAAAAAGGAGGCCGCCGCCCACAAAAAGAAAACCCAGGCTCCTGTTGGCAAGGAACAGACCATTCAGGGTATCTGTCTTTTGCCGGCGGACCTTGCGCCAGGAAATAAAAGCTACGATGCCCGTAAAGAACAAAAAGCTAACTATGGTCAGTACATTCATGAATGGCTTACAACGTATTTCTTCTCATGAGCAGGGTGGGGATGGTTTCTCCCACCTTCTCCCGGCTTATCACCGCCTGTCCCGCCCTTTTACCCATGAGGGAGAAGTTGGTGGATATGGTAGTGATACCGATGATCTCCTTGGCCGGCTCGTCATTACAGGAAAGGATGCCCAGGTCCTTCCCGGGCTTTAATCCCTTGGCTTTGCAATCCTTCATGATCTGCCAGAGAGCGAAGTTGTCCAGGGTAAAATATACTTTTCCCTTTTCGATGGTGCCGGCCTTGTACTCCGGCAGTATCTGTCCTTTGATCTTATGCTGTCGCAGGAATTTCTTAAAGACCGTGACGATCTCCTTGGGGTCCAGCGAGTCGGGGGAATGATAAAAGATGATCTCATCAAATCTGCCGATGACGGGCGCCAGCTCATTCAGCGCATCCCGGGTCGAATGCTCGAATTCCTGCGTGATATGGTTGAATTCCCCATCCAGCGGCTCGTACCTGTCGAACATAAGGAATTTATTACGGGGGACCATCTCCAGCAGCTCCTTTGTTTTTGGGTGCGGGATGGGCGCTACCACGTACATCCCGTATTTGCCTTTTATCTGGAGCAGGATCGTTTCGAATATTTCGATATTCCCGTGATGGAAGTAAATGTTCAGGTGGACGCCCTTTCCCAGCTCTTGCCGGAAATTCCTATAGAACTGTTCTTCGAAAGTATCGAGGTTGTACATCAGCAGGGCCACTTTCAGGGATTGATCCGTATTGCCGTTGGCGACAAAATAGCCAAGCCTGTTCTTGGACTCGATAATGCCCCGGCCAATGAGCTCCCTGAAACCTTTTACGATGGTCTCCCGGGAGAAGTGCAGCTCCTTGATCATCGTGTTGACGGAAGGCAGCATGTCGTCCTGTGCGATGATCTTCTCATCGATGGCGTTGATGATACCCTGTACCAGCCTGTCGTGTTTGGAAAAGGACGGCACTTCGGCGAGCTCCTTTATCTTTTCAAAAACATCAGCCCTTTCTCGTTTACTCATGCCTACAAATTAAACATATTTGGGAATCCCGGACAAACCTTTTGCCTGTCCGGGAGTAGTCATTCATCTAATATTCATGCTGTTTCTCTAATATTTTGGATTTTGGTCGAGATTCTTATTAAGGTCTATTTCCGTCTGGGGGATGGGCCACAGATAGTTCTTGGCAGGGTCGAAAACACGGGGCGTACCCACCTTGATGGCCGTGCCGGGCGTAAGCGTAACAGCTCCCGTGGCCTGGTTGACAGTACCTTGCAGACTGCCCATCACCTGTCCGTTCATCACCTGCTCCCCGATCTTCCAGCGCTGGATATCATACCAGCGCAGACCTTCCAGCGCCAGCTCCACCCTTCTTTCCCGGCGGACAAGGGTACGCAGGCTTGCCTGGTCATTGTACTTGGCCTGGTCCACAGGAGGCATATGCACATCGGGACGGCCCCTTACGAAATCGATGTCGTCGTAGACCGAGGCGTCGATGTGATTGCTCTCGATCTTCGCTTCGGCATCCATCAGCTTGATCTCTGCATAACGGATGAGGATCACGTTCAGACCGCAATTGTTCAGGTCGGCAGGGAAATCGCCGATGACCGGCGTCACCTTTCTTTCCGCATAGCCGGAAGGGCTGCAGTTGTTGTTGCCCCAATGGTCCACCGTCTGCGGGCTGGAAGAGATGGGGTCATAATACATGCCGTACCCCAGGGAGGTGCTGTAGCGGGCGCCCGGGTAAAAGACCGTGGCGGTCAGCCGGGGATCCCTGTTCTGGTAAGGTTGGGCAGGGTCGTAAATGGAGGTAGGGTCATCGATGGTCTTGCCGTCCGTGGTCTCATAGGCATCTACCAGGCTTTGCGTGGGCACTTCGGAACAATAGCCGCCCAGGGAATTGATGGTGAGGTTCCGTGTCCATTGAAAAGGGTTGTCATTGGCCTTGTACTGGACATCCAGGATCACCTCCTGGTTGTTGGCATACGGCTGACGGAAAAGATCGACATAGCTGGGATAACGGTCATAGGTGAACGGGGCCGTCATCAGTTGCTGGCAGTCTGTGATACAATCTGCATATTTCTCGTTGAAGAGCTCGATACGGGCTTTCAGGGCGATAGCCGCCCCCCGTGTGACACGACCGATATCTGTACCTGAATAGCTGACGGGAAGATCAGGTGCGATGGCCGCCAGCTCGGACAATATAAAGGTTACCACGTCGGCCTTTGGCGTCTGCTTTACCAGGTTGGCGCTGTCAGGGGTAAGGTTGTGGAGCACCAGCGGCACTGCTCCGTACAGCTGGCTGATGGTGAAATATTCATACGCCCTGAGGAACCTTGCTTCCGCGATGAACCGGGCCTTGAGGGTCGCGTCCATTTTTGTCTTGCCTGCGTTGTCGAGGAACCAGTTGCAGGTCTGTATACAGGTGAAGTTCCACTTGGAATAGCCCGTGCTGGTGGGAGTAGCGATACCCGCGGACAGGCTGAGCCAGTTCTCCCAGGGGAATTGGTCAAAAGCGTTATCCGTGGCGCAATCGGCAAATGCCGAAAAATAGCCGTTGTTGCCCTTGCCCCAGGCGGCATAGCAGCCGTTGAGGGCCGTCTGGGCATCGTTTGCCGAGTTCCATAGCACATCATTGGTGTAGGAGTCCAGGGGATTCCTATCCAGGAAAGTTTTTTTACATCCGGTGGCCGCAACCAGTCCGGCGCAGAGACTTATTATTATAAATGATTTGTTCATAACCTAAATTTTTTGGAGGATTAAAAGACCACGTTGATGCCGATGGTATTGATCTTTGTTTGCGGGTAAGCGCCATAGGCGTTATTGCCCGTCGTCGTCTCGGGGTCCACCCATTTATAAAAGCTTCTTACAGTAAGGAGGTTCTGACCGCTGTAATAGATCTTCAGGTTCTGTATGCCCCACCGTGTAAGGCTGCCTGTGGGCAGGGTATAGCTGACCGTGATATTCTTCATCCGGAGATAGGATGCGTTCCTGACCCAGAACGAGCTGATGTTGCTCTGCGGATTGTTTTGTGAAAAAGTAGTCCACAGCCGGGGGAATTTATCCGAAGGATGGGCCTGTGTCCAGGCATCCAGCATAATGGCGGTGGGATTGCCGATATTCGGTTGCTGCAGGGAGCCAAGGGCAAAGCCTTGCAGATAGTTCTTTACATCGAATGCTCCCTGGAAGAAGGCGCTGACGGCAAAACCTTTCTAGCCGGCGCCAAGGGTGATGCCATAGGTCATGCCCGGAAAGGGGCTGCCCAGGTAAACGCGGTCGTTGCCGTCGATGACGCCATCGGGTTTTTTATTGGGACCGCTGACGTCCTTGTACATCAGGTCGCCGGGGGCGATGGTGCCGCCGCTTTGCGTAGCATGGTTTGACACTTGCTGCTGGGTTTGAAAGATGCCTTCCACCTGGTAGCCATAGAAAGCCTTGATAGGCTCCCCTTCCACATAGCCCGTAGACATGGAGCTCGTACCCGCCAGGTCCGTGATCCTGTTCTTGTTCAATGATGCATTGGCGCCGACGTTATAGCTAAAGGCGCCGGTCTTATCCGTATAGGCTGCGGCAAATTCCCAGCCCGAATTGCGTACCGCGCCCGCGTTCTGGTAAGGTGTGGAGAACCCGTACACTACGCTGGAAGGCAGCTGCAGGAGGATACCGTTGGTGTTCTTTACATAATAGTCGGCCGTAAATAGCAGCCGGTTGCCAAGAAGGGTGAGGTCTATCCCCACATCCGTGAGGGTGGTACGTTCCCAGGTGATGTCCGCGTTGGCGCCGCTGGTGGGCGCGATGCCCGGGGCCACCGTCTGGTTGAAGCTATAGTTCTGCCCGCTGCTGACGACGGCAACGGAAGGATAGGGACTGCCGATATTCTGGTTGCCCAGCTTGCCCCAGGAACCGCGGAGCTTCAGGGCCGTGATATCGCCAAGCAGTGACTCGAAGAACCTTTCCCTGGAAATATTCCATCCAGCGGAGAAGGAGGGGTACAGCCCCCATTTGTGACCTTCCCCAAAACGGGAAGAGCCGTCATAACGTAAGTTGGCCTCCAACAGATATTTGTCGGCAAACGAATAACGGGCGCGGCCGAATACTGAACGCAGGGCTACGTCGTTGGCCGTACCCGCAGTCTGTTGCCCCAACGTAGAGGCTGCATTCAGCTCGGACAGGGAGTTGTTGAGAAAACCTTGCCGGTAAGCATAGAGATAATTGTATTTCGTCAGCTCCTGCGAGGCGCCGGCCAGTATGTCGAAGCTGTGCTGCGCGATGCGTTTTTCATATTCCAGCAGTCCCTGCAGGTTCGTATAATTGTTGGTGATGCTGGTATTGGACAGTGAGCTGGGGCTGATGGTCGTGGCTATCACCGTAGGATCGGTGGGGCTGTAGTAGGTATCCGCCGATTTGAATTCCTGCAGGGGATTGTTGTTGTACCGGTAGGAGACGGATGGGCGGAAATGCAGCCCTTGCAGCACTTCCCAATCCGCCCCCACGTTGCCCAGGAACGTATAGTTCTGCTGGTCGTTATAGCCCGGTGAGTTCAGCCAGGCGATGGGATTCCCAAAGGAGAGATAGTTGTACACCCCGTTCTTATACTGGTTCACCACCGTGCTGCTCATGGCCGCGCTGGTACCGATGATGCCGCCGATGTCCCCGCCGCCCAGACCGTCGGGCGCCTCCTGGTTTGAATAGAGGAACGAGAGGTTGGCGTTCACGCTCAATCGTTTTGAGAGCGCCGAAGTGAGGTTGAGCCGGCTGGAATAACGTTTAAAGTTCGATTTTTTGATAATGCCTTCCTGGTTGAAATAACCCAGGGACAAGGCATATTGGGTTTTGGGATCACCGCCTGTCACGCTGATATAATGGTTCTGCTGGACGCCGTTGCCCTTGTACAGCAGCCCCTGCCAGTCCGTGTTGGGATGGGTGTCGGGGTCTGTGCCGCTTTTGAAGAGGGCGATGTCGTTATCGCTCCAATACGGGGTTTGTCCCTCGTTGGTCCTGGCCTGGTTGTACAGGGTGGCTGCCTGCCAGGAGGGGAGGTAGTCGGGCAACGCCGTTGCTTTTTGTTTGCCTATATAAGCGTCATAGCTGACCTGCATCTTTCCATTCCTCCCTTTTTTTGTCGTCACCAGCACTACTCCATTGGCCGCGCGCGACCCGTAAATGGCGGCTGACGCTGCGTCTTTCAATACCGAGATGGAGGCAACATCGTTGGGGTTGACATCCCGCAGATCGCCGATGATACCGTCGATGACGACCATGGGAGCATTGCTGTTCAGCAGCGTGGCGATGCCGCGGATGTTGATGGAGCCTACGTCCGCCCCCGGCTGACCGCCTGTCGTAGTGATCGTGACGCCTGCCATGCTTCCCTGCAGCGCATTGGTAAGGTTGGTGACAGGACGATAGTCGAGGTCCTTTGAGGAGATGGCCGCCACCGAACCCGTGAGGTTTACTTTTCGTTGCGTGCCATAACCCACGACCACCATGTCTTCCAACTGACGGACCTTCGCGTCCGGCCCCAGCTGCACATTGAAGGAGGAGCCCCTTGCGGTACTGATCTCCTGCGTCTCGTAACCGACAAAAGCGATGACCAGCACCGCGTTGTTGTCTGCCGATGTGAGCGTGAAATTACCCGCGGAGTCCGTGGTAGTGCCTTTTTGCGTACCCTTGATGCTGACGGAAGCCCCTGCCATGGGGGACCCCTTCTCGTCCTTCACATTGCCCGTGATGGTTTTGCCGCCCTGTGCACGAGCGGCGCCGGCAAATAAAAAGAGTATCCCGCAGATGATGACTGAAAGGGATACCCTTAAGGCTGCTTTGACATGCATAATCGTTAAGTTTTGGTGTTTAATATTAAATCTATTCTGTTCTAGTCTGTTCTAATTTAGGGTAAACATAGAAACAATTTTTTTATTCTCAAAAATTTTTTTGGGGGTAACTTCATTGTCATGAACTTCTATCAGCAGCAGGTACTGTCCATCCGGAAGGCCGTCTATCCTCATGAGGACCTGGACGGGAAGATGGTACGGACAAAGAAGTATATCGATGGGCATTATGGCAGCGTCATTGATCTGGACGCGATGGCCCGGGAGGCCTGTATGTCCAAATTCCATTTTATACGATCGTTCAAAAGATACTATGGCAGAACGCCGCACGCATATTTGAAAGAGGTCCGCGTGGCGGAAGCAAAGCGGCTGCTGCAAAAAGGGGTACCCATCCGGCACGTTTGCTATGCCGTGGG
>DASZVM010000383.1:0-5794 GCA_035547295.1 Puia sp.
CAGGTCACGAGTGCCGGCAATGGCCGACATGGGCAGTATAACATCAAACTGCAGGTGCGTGTTGGAAGGGATATTGGCCAGCACCCCTGTCACGACCACGTTGCTCCCATTGTCCTTCCGAAGAGTCTTGCCCAGGGGATCATTATGTCCAAAATATTTCTTCGCTGTCTCTCCCGTCAGCAGCACTGCATCAGGCCGCATCAGCGCCGTACGGACATCCCCTTTCACCAGGGGAAAAGAGAACACCTGCAAAAAAGTAGAGTCGGCATAGAACACCCGTTTTTCCTCGAATTTCCGGACCCCGGCTTCAAAAAGCGCTGTCACGGGATGGCTGACCCTCAACGTATTTTTGATCACAGGCATCTCTGACTGCAGACCGCCGGGCATTCCCGCGGGATTCACCGCAGCACGGAAATCACCCGCATTACAGGTGATACGATACGTCTGCTTAGCGTCTTTATGCCACGTGTCATAGCTCAGCTCGTTCTGCACCCACAGCAGGATCAGGATGCTGGAGGCCATGCCGATGGCAAGACCGGCAATATTGATAAAGGAATAAGCTTTGTGGCGCAAAAGGCTGCGCAGGGCGATCTTCAGATAATTCCTGAGCATGGGATGACGGTATTCGCGCTATTGGACGAAAAAAAGTGCCATTTTGTTACATCCCTGGATATCAATATTATATATCCTTACAGCAAATAAAACTGTCCGTTTTCGATACGCTGTTTGTGCGGTATTACCAATTGTACAGTGCTGCCGCACCGTCATTTATCCCAAACAGCAGCCCGTTGTGCCCGGTCTCCAGCACGCTGCGTACATCCCCTCGTAAACGAAGACCGCTCAACTGCTGCGGAAGATAGCTGAAACCTCCTTTCCCATCATTCAGCATGAGCATTCCGTGTCCGGCCCGGTAACGTCCAAAGCGTATCCGCGTCCACGCATTCCCGCCCGCCAGCACCAGGTCTTTATACCCATCTCCATTGACATCTACGGCAGCAATGGCATATACCGGCGCATACTGCGCCTCCTCCGGCAGCTGACGGAGGGCAAAACCCGAATCGCCGCGGTTCTGCAGCCATACGGTGCTGAGCAGGTTCGCTTCCAGCGGCCCTGCACCCTTCAACTGCTCCGCATCAAAAAGCTCATGGATAGTAGCATCGGCGTAGTCGTGGTATTCCAGGAACTTCTTCTTCAATCCCGGCAGCTGTGTAGTAAGGTCGTCCCTGGAAGCAGCAGGATAAGATACGCCATCTATATAATAACAAAAGACGGGATCGATGCTGCCGTTGTTATCGAAGTCCTTATAATACAGCGTGAGGGGTTCCTGTGCGCCGGCCTTGAACTGGTTGTTCAGTCCCTGGTTGCCCAGTACGAGGTCCGGCAGCCCATCCCCATCCAGGTCAGCGGCTGCAATACGGTTCCACCAGCCCGAAGAAGGGAAACGAACGTATTTGTCCGAGACATCCTGCAGCCGTCCTCCTTTGTTGAGATATACCTTTACAGGCATCCACTCACCCACCAGCACCAGGTCGGGCCGGTGATCCTTGTTCAGATCGATCCACAAAGCGTCCGTCACCATGCCCGTGTGCGCCAGCTCAGGCGCCACCTGCGCTGTGCCGTCCGTGAAATGCCCTTTCCCATCGTTGAGCAGTATCTTACTACCCGGGGCCAGCGGGTATTTACCCGGTATCACCCTCCCGCCGATGAAAAGGTCCAGGTCCCCGTCCCCATCCACATCCGCCGATTTTACGCACCCGGCGCTGACCGGCCATGCCGGTATCGCCCCTTCGGACCTTGTAAAATGCCCCTTCCCATCGTTGATATATAACCGCCCCTGCAAGAGGGGGTCATTCTCTTCGAATTCATATCCTCCGCCTGCAATGAACAGATCAGCATCCCCATCTCCATCCGCGTCAAAGAATTCCGCGGCCCCGTCCTCACCCAATGAATCTTTTTCGATGGCAGGCTGTGACGACAGACGGAACCCTCCGGCAGCTGACTGGAGATACAGATGTCCCGGGTGTCCTTTCGATCCGCCTACATATACGTCTTCCAGTCTGTCCTTATTTACATCCGCCTTTGCCATACAGGGACCGCCCCGGGAAAGATAGTTCAGCATCAGGGGCTGTCTGTCGAAATCATTATACTCGTTTTCCGTATGGACAGGGACGGCGGCAGAGACCGGGCGCAGCAAGGGGCTGACAGCTGCGGGCGTCTTATATTCCCATTTACCGGAGGCGTCCTTTATCCTGACCTGTAATGCCTGATCGGCTTTCACCTGCCGCAGCACCTGGCAGCGGTCGTCGGGCCAGATGACAAGAATGGAGTCCACCACACCATGATCTCCCAATCCAAAATTCAATACAGGGTCCACGGAAGACTGGAACCCTCTGACGGGAAATGCCTCCTGGTAAAATAAAGTGTCCCTGCAAAAAAGCCTGACCTTGGCGCCAATGCCCGTACTGTTACGGGCATCGCCTTTCAGATCGATCTTGAGATAATGCGCATTACGGAGAGCACGTGCGTTATTCTTATAGATACCTGCATACTCGTTGGTATTGCTGATCACCAGGTCCATGGCCCCGTCGTTGTCAAGGTCCGCATAGGCGGCGCCGGCAGAGACGGTTTTTTGTGTAAGCCCCCAGGCGCTGCCTGTCTTGACAAAGGCATGACCACCCTCATTACGGAAAAGATAGCTTGTCCCCGGGCTGGGCGGCATCCTGCCGATGGCTTCCTTTACGATGTCTTCCTTATCCCCGCCGCCCGTATGTAAAGCCTTGTCGGCGGAATATTTCAGGAAATCCATATCCGTATAATCCTTTACATAGCCATTGGTCACCAAAAGGTCCTTGTATCCGTCATTGTCCATGTCGGTAAAAAGGGCTGCCCAGCTCCAGTCCGTATTCGAAACCCCGGCCAGCTGACCGACTTCGCTAAAGGTGCCGTCCCCATTATTCTTTTGCAGCATGTTGCGGCTGTACTGGTAATAGAAGCCCCGGTTGAAGAGCTGCTGGAATTTATTAAAGTTCTCCGCGCCGCTGTGCATCTTCTGCGTATGGTTGTCTTCCGGCAGCATGTCCAGCGTCATCAGGTCCACCAGTCCGTCATTGTTGAAATCCGCCGCATCATTACCCATGGAATACAGCGAGGCCTGGTCCATGCAGTCGCTGAGCCGCTCGGTAAAGGTCACCTGTCCCCCCGCGCCGGGGCCGTTGTTGATAAATAAATAATCGGGCTCGTTGAAGTCGTTGGAGATATAGATGTCCGGCCATCCGTCATTATTCAGATCGGATACGGCCAGCCCCAGCCCAAAGGTCAGCACATCCGAAATAATGCCTGCCTGTGCGGACACATCCGTATAGACAGGGTGTTTCAGCTGTTCATTCCAGTCGTTGCGGTAAAGCTTGCATTCGTAGGCAGACTGCCGCTCCTTCCGCCAGCCGGGGTTATCCACCGCGCCCGTGGCATACTTGTGCAGGGAGTGATTGATCAGGAACATATCCAGGTCACCGTCCTTATCATAATCGAAAAAAGCGGCCTGTGTGGAAAAACCCTTGTCGGCTAATCCATATTCAGCGGCCTTTTCGGTAAAAGTGAGGTCGCCGTTGTTGATATAGAGCAGGTTGCTCCTCCTGGCCGGATCGCCGTCCGCCGACCGGCAGATGTAGATATCCATCCAGCCGTCCCCGTTGATGTCCACCATGGTGGCGCCCGTGCTCCAGCCTTCCTGCTCCGCAACATGGCTTTTGCCGGTGATGTTTTCAAATTTAAAACCACCCTTGTTCAGAAAAAGCCGGTTGTGCACCATATTTCCCGTGAACAATATATCCGGCAGGCCGTCATTGTTGATGTCCCCGATGGCCACCCCTCCGCCATTGTAGAAATAGATATAGTTGAGTACGTTCAGCGGTTCGCCGTCGAACAACGTGTTCTGAAAATTGATGCCCGTCCTGTCCTTATCCAATTGGGTAAACAGCGTATCATGACGGTCGCCGCAGCCGGCAGCCAACAGTGTCAGCGCAAACAGCAGCCCCTTGTGACGGAGAAGTAAATACATAGGTAAAAAATTTAAAGCCCCCAACTCGAAGGAAGGGAGCTTTAATATAGTGCAATTTTCTTTAATTCTTATCCCACCACAAGGGGGTCAGCACGTTGTCAGCCCCGCCCAACAGGCCTGTGGCAGCCGTGACGGCTGCTGCATTGCTGGACTTTTCCGAGTCGAGGAAGGGTATCCTCCGTATCCATTGGGTGGTGGTATTCGTGATCAATGGATTATCCGAATTCACTACGGGGTACAGGGGCATTACATGGCTTCTCCGCCAGTCTGCCCAGGCCTCCATGCCGTCCGGGTACAGCGCCAGCCATTTTTGTGTAGCGATCTGTATCCGCTGGGTATCCGGATCGGAATTCCATTTAATGGGGATTTTGGATACAGCCGGAGAGTTCAGTCCGTCACCCGGCGGTATGGGCGTCTTCGTGCTGTTGATATAATTTGTGGCGGTTGCAGCATCTGTAAAGCCCCATTGGTTCAGGGATGCCGTAATGCCTGCCTCATAAAGCTCCTGGGCAGTCAGACCATCACCCATGTCCCATCCCAGCATTTTTCCTTCCGCGCGAAGGAACCAGGCTTCCGCCGTCTCGATGACATTCTGAGGCGTCGAATTGTAGTCTCCCCTTCCAACCACGGTAGTCCCCACCATGACACTGGTGGACGACCAGTGCGGACCCACGTGTGAATTGGCTGCTGCCAGGTTAGGATCTTCGCCCAGCTGATCAACGGAAAGACCATTCCGCAGGCCGCTGTAATTGGCAATGACACCGGGTGTGGGGTCCCCGCTGTTGGCAGTAGGTACGAAATAGATGGGAAGACGGGGGTCCTCGTACCCTTTCAGCACGGAGGCCATGGTAGCGCTCATCCGGAACTCATTCCAGTCCGACATGATGGAAAGCCCATTGACGTCCCCGCCTGTGGAAGACCTTAGGATAAAGGCATCGTGGTCAGGGCTCTTGGTCATGACGCCGTCCGCGACCGCGGATTCGGCCTCGGTTTTAGCCCTCGCAGGATCGACCCTGGATATGCGCAGCGCCAGACGGAGCTTGAGCGTATTGGCAAAACGTCTCCATTGGTCGACACTCCCCCCATAGATAAGATCATAGTTGCCATAGGCATTCTTGCCTGCAAAGGTCTTCAGCACAGCAATGGCGCCATTCAGTCTTTTAAAAAAGTCATCGTATATCTTGTCCTGGGGATCATATGGAACGGAAGACGTAACGATCCCTGCCTGGAAATATGGGATAGGTCCCCAATAATCCGTTACCCGGTGAATGGCATATACCCACATCACTTCTGCCATCGCATGCTCTGCCGACAGCGAATCCGTGCTGGCAAAGATGGTCCGCAGCTGGGGCATGACGTCTGAATAAATGGGATTGAAGTTGGCGCCCACCCAGTCCTGCCTGATCACCAGGCGGTCCGAAGGGAAGTAGGTCGCTTCACAGGCAAAGTATTGACAATACTGGTCGGCAAAAAGGTTTTGCGCCACCTGGTAGTTCCCGGAATTCGTAGTCCCCACCTCTTCTGCGCGTGAAAAAAGAAAGGGCAGCTCCGACGGCCCTGCCGTAGGTATCTTGCTTTTATCCGTATTGATCTGCTCGTAGTTCTTTGTACAGGAGAAGGAACCCAGCAATATGACAGCGATCGCAGCCATTTGCAGGCGTCTGTTCAGGAATATATTAATTCGTAGGTTCATAATATATCTTTTGGTTCTTGCTTTAGAAGGTGGCTTTTATATTG
>DASZVM010000384.1:0-2753 GCA_035547295.1 Puia sp.
GTCGGACTTGTTGTACCGGAGCTCTGCGTCAAGGCTGGTGTGATAGATCCCCCTGTTGGCTGCATGCAGGATGGCATGGGCTGCTGCGGTGTCCCATTCCATGGTAACGCCCAGACGGGGGTAGATATCCGCCTTTTGCTCCACCAGCGCCATGAACTTCAGCGAGCTTCCCATCGACACCAGGCTTACATCCGGGAATTGTTTGATAAATTCCAGCGTTTCCCCCGACAGGTGGGACCTCGATACGACGATAGTCAGCTTATCTTTTTGTCTTAAGTCTTCCATACGGGATCTCGTGGCCAGTGGAGGTATCCTGAAACTGTCTCCCCCCTGTTTTTTCCAGACACCGCCTGTCTTTGAGCCGGTGTATAATATGTCTCCGGCAGGTACATAGATCACGCCGCCGACGGGTGCCGTACTGCGCATCAAAGCGATGTTCACTGTAAACTCATCATGGCCGGCGATAAGCTCTTTTGTGCCGTCCAATGGGTCCACCAGCCAGAAATACCCCCATTTCATCCTGTGTCGGTAATCCATACCGGCAGCTTCCTCAGACAGTACGGGAAGTCCTGTCCCGGCAAGGTGCCGGGCTATAATGGATTGGGCAGACCTGTCCGCCCTTGTCAGGGGGGAGGCATCGGGTTTCAAGCTGACCTCGAGCCTGCCACTGCGGTATATCTGCATGACAGCCTTCCCGGCTTCCAGCGCCGCATATTCTGCTATACTCAATAAATGTAAGACATCCGTCATGTTATTTCAATTGTCGTAAATATCCATTCATAAGGACAAGATATTTTTCCGCTTCGGTCAGCGCAGCCGCCTTTTCCGCCTCCGTCCCCGCGCTTCGCGCCCTGAGACTATTGATCTTTGCCCTGACGTTTGCCCTATAGCTTTTGTAATAGATGAATAATTGTTTGTCCTCGTCCGTCTCCAACGCGGGAAAACGGGTCAGATAGGACGTAAGGAATCTTTCTGATAAGTCTTTCCTTTCGAATGCTTCCAGGTCCATGCATAAAAATGCGATGTCGTTCAACACATCTATTTGTCTGAGATCATCGTTGAATTCGATGCAATCGAAAGGCTGCGGTGTCTCCAGCAGAAAAATATTCCCTGCATGCAGATCGCCGTGACAATCACGGGTATACCCGGCTCCTGTTCTTTGCCTTATCCTCTTTTCATGTTTTTCACAGAACCTGGTGGAAAGTCCGATGGCCCGGCTGATCAGTGCCGGATCACATATGGCTCTATGGCCGCACAGGTAATCTTGCTCTGAAACCAGGTCGGCAAATTTTTCCGGGATGTCCCCAGGGTCTTTTTTAGATATGATGTCCGCGGTCCTGTGAAAGGCAGCCATCTTTCCGGCCAGCATTTCCATATCCTTTTTCGTTACCTGCCCCTTCCTCAACAGCTTGTCCATTCTCCGTCCCTCCTCCATCCTTCGCATGTGCACGACGTAGTCGATCAACTTTTCCGCCTGGCGGCCGGCGTCCCCCTCTTTGTTGCGTGCTTCTCCGTCGTTATGTCCGGGGTCTTCCCCAGGCTGTCTGAAGAAGAGCTCTCCCGATCTGCTTATCACAGGCAGGACGCCCAGGTAGATGTCTTCCGTCAGCCGCCGGTTGAGCATGATCTCTCTTTCACAATAGAATTTTCTTTTCTCCAATGTCGAAAAATCCAGGAAATGAAGATGCAGCGGCTTCTTGATCTTGTACACATCCCCGCCGGATAAGATGACCCATGAAATATGTGTTTCCACGAGCTGGGGTCGGCCCGCCGGTGCGGACATCGCGCACGTACGCAATAGCTTTTCCACCTGTTCACTTGTCATACATCCCATGTTGAAGATATTCCACTGCCTGGTCCAGCATGCTGTCGATGTTCTCGTCGGTGGACCTCAGCACCAGGTGCTCATCCCGCAACGGCTGCCACTCTTCCTTTATCTCCCGGTAGACCTCGAAATTGGCATCGCTGTCCTCCCTTGGTCTTTTTAGTCTCTCTTTTATCAATTCTTCGCCGGCCACGACCTCGATAAAGGCCAGTTCGTCTATTCCCTGTAATGCCTCTGCGAACCTGTCTCTTATATTCCTGGTATAGAAGGTGGCGTCCAGCACTACATGTCTGTCTTCTGCCACCGCCTTTCCAGCCTGCCTCAACATCTCGTCATATACCGTCAGCTTCTCTTCTTTCGTATAATACAGATCCAGGGTCTTGCGTATGCGGTCGCTGCTGATATATTCGGCACCTGTCAGCTCCGCGAGGCGGGCGGCAAAAAAGCTTTTCCCGCTGCCGGGCAATCCCATTACCAATATGACCATAACGTAAATAATTTATGATGAAGATATATGAATGGGTACTGCAAATATATGACCAGGCTCAAAATACCGGCTGAGCGGGATCATATAAACCTGCGATGGTCAGGTAGTACTTTTAATCATAACCCATCCATATAAAATATAAAAAAATGAAAAAGATACTGGTCCCCACGGACTTTTCAGCCTGCGCGGCCAATGCGCTGGATTTCGCCATACAGTCGGCCAAGCTGCTGCCGGCGGAAATCACTTTGCTGCATGCATTCGACCTGCCGGGCTCGATGTACACGGACTATCTGGGTGTCAACAGGGAGTTCAGACAGATCCAATGGAATGAAGATGATAAGAAGCTGACAGACATGAAAGAGAGCATAGAGCAAATGCATGACATCGTGGTTGGAACAAGACTTATCGCTGCCCCGTTGAAGATTGCCATCGATGAAATAT
>DASZVM010000385.1:0-6179 GCA_035547295.1 Puia sp.
CCCAGGCCGGCCTCCATAGAACTTTGAAGAAGGTCCTGTATTTTTTGCCCAACGGGCATGCCTGCCTGTACGCTTTGCGCCTGCCGGAGCACCAGGCTCATATCCTTTAATCCCAGGCGAAGGCTAAAGGCTGCCGGCTGGAAGGCCTCCTCCATTATCAGCTTGCTGTAATTGATATATGCCGGAGCATTGAAATAAGTCTGCGTAAGCATGCGCAGCCAAAGCCCGGTGTCGATATTGCTGCGATCCGCAAGGTTGATGCTTTCCGCCAACGCTTCCATGGCCGCAAGGATCAGGTAATTGCTGCAAAGCTTGGCTACATTGGCAGCGCCTACCTCGTTGCCGAATTCCCATATGGCCGCAGCCCCTGCCTGCCCCAGCAGAGGTTTGACGGTCTTTATGCTTGCATTATCGCCGGATATAAGAAAATTGATCTTTCTCGCCCTGGCGACTTCCGGTCTGGCCATCACAGGGCAATCGAGATAATGACTGCCGTGCTCCAGGTGCAAGGCATGCAGCGCAACGGAAGTAGACGGCAGGATCGTGCTGAACGAAACATGGATGCCTCCTTTTCGAAGATGGGCGGCAATACCTCCCGGTCCTGTCGTGATATCGTTCAGCGCAGCGTCGTCCGACACAATGGTGAAGACCACATCACACTTTTCAGCCAGCTCTTTTACCGAAGCACAAATTACGGCCCCTTTATCAGCCAGGGGTCTGGCTTTTTCAGCCGTACGATTGTAAACATAGAGGGGCTGCTGCTTTTCCAATATATTCTCTGCTATAGCTATTCCGAGATTACCAAGTCCGATAAATCCTGTTTGCATATTTCCTTTTTTAACCTAAAGGTAGGGATTATGGCGCAGGGGTCATGTTGTTACAGTACCGGCCGCAGTCTCTTTCTTCTCCCGGCTAAGCACCCTGTTGGCAATAATAACACTGAGCAGCATGCAGAATGCTCCGATCAGGAAGTGTACACCAGGAAGATGGAAGGGCGCTTTTGGCGAAGTAAAATAGGCAAAAGTAGAATTCATGATCACCGGGCCGATGACGGCAGTAAGGCTCATAAGGCTTGTCAGGGCCCCTTGCAGCTCACCCTGCTGATTGGCCGGCACATGGCTCGATATAACAGATTGCAGCGAGGGACCGCAAAGCCCTCCAAGGCAATAAGGGATCAGGAATACAAACATCATCCAGCCCTGGGTGGCAAAGGCAAACAGCACCAGTCCCAGGGTATATAAGGACAAGCCCAGGTAAATGCTTTTTTCATTCCCGATCTTGGGAACGATGACCCTTGTCAATCCCGCCTGAACGCCTCCTACAAGTACCCCCACAACGGTGAGGGAGATACCGACCATTTTCTCGGTCCAGCCAAATCGGTATTCGGTGAAATAGTTCCAGTTGCCCTGAACAGCCTGGGCGGCAAAATAGATGAGGAAGAAGCTAAGCGCCAGTCCACCGATCTCCGGATGCTGTGTTAAGAACCTCAGCGCTCCGAATGGATTGGCCCGCCGCCATTCAAAAGGCCGGCGCTTTTCTTTGCTCAGGGATTCAGGCAGTATAAAATATCCATAAAGACAGTTGAGCAGGCAAAGTACCGACGCAGCATAAAACGGCGCCCGTATCCCCCATGCCGCCAGGAATCCTCCCAGGGCAGGACCAAGGACAAACCCAAGACCAAAAGCCGCGCCTATCAAACCGAAGTTCTTGGCCTTGCTCGTTTCATCCGTGCTCACATCGGCGATATAGGCAGATGCAGTGGTAAAGCTGGCGCCTGTGATCCCTGCTATGACGCGTCCGAAAAATAGCCACCCGTATGCCGGCGCCAGTGCCTGTATGATATAATCGATCCCGAATCCCAACAAAGAGAACAACAGGACAGGGCGGCGGCCATATTTATCGCTGAGATTGCCTATTACAGGGGCGAAAAGGAATTGCATGCAGGCAAAGACGGATAACAGGAAAGCTCCATAGGTGCTGGCCTGGTTCACCGGTATGCCCTTTAATTGGGCGACCAGGTCAGGCAGCACGGGAATGATCAGTCCCCATCCCATGACATCGATGAGTAAGGTAACGAAAATAAAGCCGATAGCAGCTTTCCTGGATGTTTGCATAAGTCCGCGTTGAATATTCCTGCAATAATACATCGAAACATTTAATACCAGGGGAGGTAAATATGCCAATTTTCAGGGGAAATTGCGTCAATGAGTTGACGGTTACCTATCAACCTGTGATTCGTCATACATAAATTTAAATATATGGCTTTGTCTAAATCGGCCCGTTATAAAGTCCATTTCAGCCTCGAATTATTGCAAATAAGGACATTAACTTGCTTTATTGAAATAAAAAGCAAAACTATGGACAATAAAGATTTTACCACTACCATTCTGGTAGATCAAACCCCCGGGGAAGTATTCGATGCCATCACCAACGTTCGTGAATGGTGGCCGGGGGAGATCAACGGCGATACGAAAAAGCTCAATGATGAGTTTACTTATCAGTACAAAGAGTTCCACTACAGCAAACAGAAGCTGATAGAAGTGGTTCCTGACAAAAGGGTCGTATGGCTCGTCACGGACAGCCAGCTGAATTTTATTGAAGACAAAGATGAATGGACAGGTTCGAAAATAAGTTTTGAGATCTCCAAAAAGAATGACAAAACGCAAGTCCGCTTTACGCACCATGGGTTGGTCCCTCAACAGGAATGCTTTGATTCCTGCTCGAATGCATGGACAGATATTATAAACGTAAGCTTACGCAGCCTGATCGACACAGGTAAGGGAATCGATATCCCTTTATAAACTTTTCGACCATTCTATCGATAAAGCCCGCTCAGAGCGGGCTTTATCAGTATGATCGCTATCATCCTCCTTACGGATGCGCATATAGTTTGTATACCACCCTCTTAAAGATACCCAAAAAATGCTGATCCTGTTGTCGACCGTGGAAAATATGCCCCAGCCGGATCTGGATCCATATGATCAAAACATCAATTTTCCCCTGGATCATGTCGTCTGTTTGTTAAAGGCATATTCTTTGCAGTAAAGAGAATGCAAACCTTCATCTGGTGATAATATAACCAAACCGTTTATGAGACCCTTGCCGATGCCGACGCAAGCTTTCACCTGCCTCCTGCTCCTGTTCCTTTGGAGCGGTCTTCAGGCACAAACAAAGATATATGGTACAACGACCCTGGGAAGTGGCCCCGGCGTAGGGGTGCTGTACAGCATGAACATGGATGGTTCAAACTTCCAGGTGCTGCACTCTTTTCAAAACCAACCCGATGGTGCGCAGCCCTTTGGCAACCTGACAATGGCTAACGACACAAAATTATACGGTGTGACATCCGCCGGGGGTACCAGCAATGCAGGTACGGTCTTTTCCTACGACACCGCCACACAGACTTACCAAAAACTGGCCGATTTCACAGGCGTTAACGGGTCTTCTCCGTTGGGTACCATGACTTGGGCCAACGGGAAATTCTATGGCCTGGCTGGTGCAGGCGGCTCTCATGGTGCAGGCGATATCTACTCCTTTGATCCGGCCACCGGCTCGCTGTCGGATGTATACGATATGGACTCCAGCTCCGGCATTTCGCCCAATGGCAATATGTACCTCATCAGCGGTAAATTGTACTATGCCGCAGGCGGAGGCGGCGCCTATGGCGGCGGCACGATCATGGGTTTCGACCCCGTTACAAAGATCTGTACTGATATATATGACCTCGGTCCCTACTCCGGTCCATCCTCCTATTTTACGGCCGTCGGCAACCTTCTGTATGGTACTACCGCTACCGGCGGCGGTAGCAGGTTCGGCAATCTTTATTCATTTAATCCCATCACCGGCGCCTACAGGGACCACAATGATTTCTACATCTATTACTTTGGTCAATATCCCCGCGGGGTTGCCAGCTATAACGGCATGATCTATGGTACGACCCTGTATGGCGGACCCAACTACGGTGAAGGTCTGATCTATTCTTACAACCCTTCGACCGGGGTCACTTCAACGGTCTATGAGTTCGACGACATGTTTGACCTGGATGGAAAGTTCCCGCCTAATAGTAATCCGGTCATTACTTCGGCAGGATTGATGCTGGGTGTAACAGCCAACGGCGGCTCGGGTGGGGGAGGCACCGTATTCAGCTTTGATATCAATACCGGTGTTTATACCGTGCTCCATAATTTCGACTGGTACACCACGGGAGGAAGCCCCACAGGGGTGTATCTGCCCGGCGCCCACTAAGCTTTAATTGACATAATAACCACTTATGCGATCCTTGTTACTTATCCTGCTGTTGTCCTGCCTGCGCGTCACGTATGCCCAGGTAAAAATGTACGGAACGGCTGCGGCCGGCGGCGCCAATGGCTTTGGAGTGCTGTTCAGCGTCAATTCGGACGGCAGCAATTACCATGTGCTGTATTCCTTTGCCGGCGGTGCGGATGGAGCGAACCCTTATGCCTCCGTGGTCATGGGTACGGGAACCAAACTATACGGTACAACCAGGAATGGCGGCGCCTCATCCAACGGAACCATTTTCTCATACGACACGCTGACACATACTTATCTGAAGGCAGCGGAATTTACAGGAGCCAATGGTGCACATCCCACAGGGGACCTTATCTTTTTCGGCAATAAATTCTATGGTCTTGCCCCCTTCGGGGGCGCTTTGGGGAAAGGGACCGTCTTCTCCTATGACCCTTCCGCCGGCACGCTCGCCGACGTATACGATCTGACAAATAGCACAGGCACCCATCCTCATGGCAATATCACCGTATACAGGGGACAACTATATTTTGTCAACACGCTGGGCGGCACGGCTGGCGGCGGCACGATAGACGTTTTTAATCCTGCCACCGGTGTCTGTTCCGTTTTATATAACTTTTCCGGCAATTTCACCCCTCACTCGGGTCTGGTCGTCATCGACAGTCTCATGTATGGCGCTGTCGTGGGCGGAACCGATGCCGGCAATATCTATTCATTCGATCCGGCTAACGGAACTTACACTGATATATACAACCCTAACTCGTATACCGATGGTGCTTTCCCAAATAATCTTTCCGTAAAGGACGGCATTCTCTATGGTACAATGCAGCAAGGGGATCACGAAGGAGGTGGAGGGACGGCGTTTTCCTTCGATCCTGTGGCAAAAAGTTTTCAGAAACTGTGGACGTTCATAAATATTTATCGCCCCAGCGACGCCTTCGAGCCGGTGAGTCCACCCGTGCCTGTACCTGACGGCACCTGGGTGGGTACGACCATTGGCGGCGGCTTGCTGTCAGCAGGCGCTATTTATAAGAGGGACGCCGGCAACGGCTTTATAAAACTGGTGGAATTCACCGGCGCCAACGGCGAAAACCCGCGAGGTGTCCTGTACATACCCGACACTGCCACTATCGGTACCACGCCGCAGACCATCACCTTCGGCAACCTGATGAAAACTTATGGCGATCCCGATTTCGACGGTGGCGCAATAGCCGGCTCCGGTCTGCCCGTGACCTATACCAGCAGCGATACAACCGTAGCTATCATCGACAGCAGCAGGATACATATCACCGGTGCCGGCACCGCCCTGATCACGGCCAATCAACCAGGCAATTCCACTTATGCAGCTGCTACGCCCGTGACTGACACGCTCACCGTCAACAAGGCTTCGCTGACGATCACGGCCAACAATATCACCGTTCCGTATAAAGCACCCTTGCCGCCCCTGAGCGTGACCTGGTCCGGGTTCGTTTACGGTCAGGATTCTTCCGTACTGCTTGTACAGCCAACGGTGACAAGCATGGCTCCGGGGCCAGTGCCCGAACCGGGTACCTACAGCATCGAAGCCGCCGGTGCAGCGGCCCGTAACTATCTGATCACCTATGTGCCCGGAGCGCTGGTGGTCGAGCCCACCTGCGATTGTCTGAACGCCTGGATGAGCGGCCCCGGAACATTGACGGTGGATATCCAATCCGACGATGTGCAGCAAGCCGTGCTGAGCATCTTTAGCAGAAGCGGACAAAGGGCGCTGCGGACTGTGCTTTCCCTGCAGAAAGGTTTCAATTATTTTGATATTTCTGTGGGCAACCTGCGGTCAGGTATCTATTATGTGACTGTCACCGGGAAAAAGCTCCATCTGACCCAAACCATTCGAATCAATTAATTGACTGTATATGCCACCGCTATCCTTTTTT
>DASZVM010000386.1:0-4339 GCA_035547295.1 Puia sp.
TAAATTACGATTATGAACTGTATCATCACCGGCGCTTCCCGCGGACTGGGTAAGGCCATCGCTGAAAAATTTGCCGGAGGCGGCTATAACCTGTGTCTTGTTTCCCGCAGTGAGGAGGCCCTTCGGCGGACAGCGGATGAGCTGGCGGGAAAATATCCGTCCATCAGGATATGGGCGCATGCTTTTGACCTGGGTGAGAAGAAGCAGGCTATTCAATGCGGGGAATGGATATCAGGTCTGGGTGGTCCCGTGGACATCCTGGTGAACAATGCGGGACAGTTCATTCCAGGCAGCATTTATAACGAGGAGGACGGGGTGCTGGAAAAAATGATGGAGGTTAATCTTTACAGCGCGTATCATCTTACACGGGTACTCCTGCCCGGCATGATGGCCCAAAGGAAAGGACATATCTTCAATCTCTGTTCCATCGCCTCCCTGAAAGCATATCCCAATGGGGGATCATACAGCATCAGCAAGTTTGCCCTGGCGGGTTTTTCGAAAAATCTGCGGGAAGAGCTGAAGTCTTATGGCATCAAGGTGACGGCTGTGTATCCCGGAGCGGCCTATACGGACTCCTGGGCGGGCAGCAGCGTTGATCCTCTGCGGATAATGGAGGCCGGGGATATTGCGGAGATGGTGTATGCGGCCACGAGGCTGTCCGTGCAGGCGACGGTGGAAGAGATTGTTTTGAGGCCTCAGCTGGGGGACTTATAAGGCGATTTAGGAAAGATTTAACCCTTGTCGGGCAGCGTAGCCTGCCGATCAAAATGTATTTTTACAGTAGTGAGGTATGGACCCTGTTAATTCAATAAAAACATCGGCTATCGGTCAATTTGTACGCCTTCCATTGATGATCCTGGTCATAATGTTCACGGGCCTTTTTGCGTCCGGCCAGGTGAAATTCAATACGGTTGTCAGCAGCCAGGACATCGGCAGGAGCGATTATCTGCAGGTGGAGTTCGTTATAGAGAATGCCCGTCAGATAGATCAGATGACACCGCCTGATTTCCAGGGCTTCCAGGTCGTGCAAGGGCCCATCCAATCCAGCGGGATGAGCATTGTCAACGGCAACATGAGCCAATACAAATCCCTTTCTTTTGTTTTACAACCGGTTAAGACGGGTAAATTCATCATTGGCGGGGCATCGGCCACGGTAGACGGGAAACATATGCGGTCCAATTCAGTCACCGTCACGGTGAGCGGAAGCTCCTCATCCTCCGGTGCGGGCGGCGGCAATACCCGGCCTATCAATCCCTTTCCTTCCATCAACTGGCCGCCGGACCCCATGGGACCTCCGGAGGATGTAGACCGGGACATCGTGCTCAAGCCGGGTGAAAATGTAAAAGATAAGATACGGAAGAACCTTTTTCTGAAGGTACAGGTGGATAAGACGTCCTGTTATGTAGGCGAGCCCATTGTCGCCACCTATAAGCTGTATTCCCGTCTGAGCTCCGAATCCAGGGTAACGAAGCGTCCCTCTCTCAATGGGTTCAGCGTATATGACATGGTGGATCCGACCACGGACGTCCCCAGCGTCGAGCGTCTCAACGGCAAGGCCTATACGGTGCATACCATCCGGAAGACGCAGCTGATACCCTTGCAGGCGGGTACCATCGATCTGGACCCTGTTGAAGTGGAGAATACCGTTCATTTTGTAAAAGGAACAAAACAGCAGGAGCGGCACAGCAGCGGCAACGCCCTGCGTGATTTTTTTGACCAGATGTCGGATGACGATAACATGGGGCCGGAGATAGACGAAAATGTCACGCTGGATACCAAGCCTGTCTCCATCACCATCAAGCCCCTGCCGGAAGAGAACAAACCTGCAAATTTCAATGGGGCCGTAGGCAGCTTTACCATCCAGGCTTCCCTCACCAATCGCAATATATCGGCGGAGGATGAGGCCACCCTTCACGTGGTCATCAGGGGGAAAGGCAATCTGCCTGTGATCAATGCTCCCCAGGTGGCGTGGCCTTCCAGTGTGGATGCGTACGATCCCGTTGCCAAGGAAGATATCAATAAGACGGTGGCTCCCATGACGGGTTCGAAATCCTTCGACTTTCATTTTGTGCCCCGGGACGCGGGTCATTATACCATCCCTGCCATCACCCTCCCGTATTTCGACCCTGCTTCGCAATCGTATAAGACGGCGGGTACCGAACCTTTGGATTTTCAGGTCATGGCTTCCACGAAGAAGAAATCTGCTCCTTCGACGGTGGCCAGGCGTCCTGCTGCGGAAGAAAGCAACGGCCGGCTGAAAAAGCTTATCCAGGACCACCTGGAATGGATATTCGCGGTGCTGATACTTTCTTTTGTAGCCATTTATCTGTGGAGGCAGAACAGGCGCCTGAAGAGGACGGAGCAGGAGCAGAAAGAGGCTGCGGCTAAAAAAGAGGCCGAAGAGCTCCTGGCCGAAAAGGCCCGTCAGGCTATGGCGGCCTCGGTACAAATGGCTGTCACGCCTGTGGCAGACCCGCTGCTGGAGGTCCGTCAATTATTCGAGCAGGGGGATTATAAGGGTTTTTACCGGGAGCTTAACCGGGCTGTGTGGAAGGCCCTCTCCAAAAAGCTGGAGCTTCCCGCCAGCGAGCTGAACAAGCATAATATCGCCCTCCAGCTGGAATTAAAAGGCTGGGATAAAGAACATATCCTTTCTTTGGAAAGCATCCTCAATGAATGCGAGATGAACCTGTATACGCCGGCTTACGACACATATAACATGCAGCTGTTGCTGCGGCAGGCAGAGCCGGTGATGAACAGGCTGGCCTAGACTATTCCGTGTATTTATATCCCACCCCTCTCACGGAATGGAAGTATTTGGGGTTCCGGCTGTCGTCCTCAAAATATTTCCGGAAGTTAAGCACGAAGTTATCGATGGTACGGGTGGTGGGATAGACGTTATAACCCCATACGGCCTGTAAGATCTTTTCCCGGGTGACCACTTCATTCCTGTTCTCTATCAGGAGCTTTAGCAGCATGGCTTCTTTTTTGCTCAGCTGGATGCGCTCGCCTTTTTTGGTGACGGCCTCCTGGGCCTTGAAGTCGATGGTATTCTTTCCGAAGGAATAGACGTCCCCGGCGGAATCTTTTTCCTGCATCTTCTTGTTCTTTTCGATCAGCTTCTGGATACGTAGGAGCAATTCTTCGAGATTGAAGGGTTTGGTGAGATAATCGTCGGCTCCTTTTTTCAGACCGAGCACCCTGTCGGCGCTGGCATTCCTTGCGCTGAGGATCAGGATGGGCACATCGTTGTTCTGAACGCGGATGGTCTCGGTAACGCTGATACCGTCGATGCCGGGCAGCATGACATCCAGGATAATAAGGTCGAAATATTCCGATTGGACGGCTTTTAAGGCCTGGGTACCGTCGAATGCGGAAGTGATCTCATAGCCTTCCAGCTCCAGGTTGAGCTTTAAGGCTTCGTGGAGATTGTCTTCGTCTTCTACCAGCAGGATGGAAATTTTTGAGCTCATGGCTTTGCCTTCGGCAGATTAAAAGTTACTGTAAAAATACTTCCAACAGGGGAATTGTCGGTGACTTTGATCGTTGCTTTATGGTCAAGGGCGATCTTCCGGCAGAGATAAAGACCCAGGCCTGTACCCTGGGTACTGCGTGTCTTTTCCTGGCCTGTGCGATAGAACTTATTGAATATCTTTTTCTTTTCCTCGTCCGGTATGCCCGGTCCTTCATCTTTTACCTGGAGAATGACATGTCCCTTCTCTTTTCGCAGCAGGATGGTGATAACGCTTTCCTTGGGGGTATACTTGATGGCATTCTCCGCAAGGTTGCTTACCAGCATCTGTAGGAGGAGGGGGTCTCCTACAAGCGGACAGCCGGACTCGATGTCATCCGCCCATTTTCTGGCGGTATAACGGTGCCGGAGCTCCTGTACGATGCGTTGCACCAGGGGGGAGAAGTCCAGCAGCTCTTTTGTACGGATGTATCCTCCCCCTTCCAGCTGTGAGGCCACGAGGATATTATTGGCCAGCTTATCCAGCCTGTCGGTTTCCTGCAAGGCTGCCTGGATGATCTTTTGCTGTCGTTGTTCGTCCAGCCGGTGTTTGAGAAGGGTCTCCAGGTTGAGCTTGGTGACGGCAATAGGTGTTTTCAGCTCGTGCGTGACGGCCATCATGAAATTTTGCTGCTGAAGCTGCAGTTTTATCTGTCTCCTTACTTCCCTGTAGACGAAGAGGGCCCCCACGAGTATCAGGAGGAGGAAGGTGCTGCCTTCACCGATGTGCTGGGCTGTTTTCAGCTCGGCTTCCGTATAGATGGCATTCAGCCGGGATTCATAAGCGGGGTCGTCTTTTTTCAGCTCCCGGAGCTCATATTCGGTCAT
>DASZVM010000387.1:0-7511 GCA_035547295.1 Puia sp.
CATTGTTCTTTATATATGCATGTACGAATTTCATCTGCTGCTGATCAGGAGCAGGCAGTGCTATCTTACTCTTTTTAGACGGGACTGACGTATGCGAAAGGGTATTGCTGTGGGAAACGGTTAATTTTTTCCCGGTTGACAATACGGGCTGTCCGGAGTTGGCAGCTTGGGGTGATGCAACAATAAGAACTACGCTGCAAACAAAAAAGGGTACTTGCTTCAACATCGTTTTAGATTAAGGTAAAACAATGCCGACCCAGGTATGGATTACTTCAGAGAAGTGTTAAGCATAGAATATTGGCGGGAATTGCAGTCTTCTGTCGGGTACGGGTGTTCAGGGTTTTTCATTTTGCAGAAGACTGTAACTATGGGGCAAATATAATAGCCTCGGGTGGGATATCATAGGGTATATTACGTAGGAAAAATACGATAAAAATGAGAGCGTAGTTAATTGATTATTAATCTGTTTTGTATGATTGAAGAGCTTTGTTCGTAACGGTATGCCTACCATGATCTTTTGCCCAGCTTAACCACCATGACGTTATTTTCCTTCTGTACGGCGAACCAATTGAGGTATTCTTTTCCCTCTTCCGTTGTAAGAAAGGGATGGAAGACATCCTTAAAATAAGTGTTGTTACTAAAACCCATGTATATCTCTGAATGATAGGCCCAGCTTTTTCCGTCGGGGCTTACGAACAGTTGGGTATGCGGGTTGGAAACGTTGCGTCCGACAGCTATCCCATCGATGTAGAAAGTATTGTATTGTACCTCGATAAAATGACGACCGGCGACATCGAACAGGATCCTGCTTTTCCGCTGGATGGTAAAGGTCCTGCCGTCATCGAGCCAAACCTTCCGGGTGGGATCGAGGGCAGCTTCCGCGGGGGTTGTTCCTTTTCGTGCGAGGACTACGGCGGACCTGGACAGGTCATCGTTTGTGACGAGGTTCTCGGCCCGCCCGTCGAGCGATATCTTCCCGCCTTCCGAGTCCAGGAAGAAGTATTCCGTAGTCTTTCCCGTGCCCTCGGCAACAACAGCCACGAAGCGGCTGCCGGACACGCGCATAAAAAGGATGTTGTCGTAGGTGCCGTAGTCTTTTTTCTCATGATGGAGGTTGAATTTACCGTTGGGTAAGGGATGTCTGTAGATGTTGCTGTAGGAGTCTCTTTGTACCTGGTAGGGATTGTCATTGCAATTGTTTGCGCCCACCTGCTCATAGGTGAGATGGTCTTTTCTGATGCTGCCCGTGATGGTGGAAAAAGTTTTGTCCGGATTGCGGATGACTATCTGTGACGGCGCCTTGTTCCCGTCCGGTTTCCAGCAGGAGAGAAGGTTGACCACTTCTTCCCCGGGGTTGAGCTTTACGATCGTCGTATATTCTATCCTGGAGGTTTGCGCGGGGGCGTGGCTCAGGGTGACACAGATATAGAGGGCCAGCAGCAGTATATTTTTCATCGGTGCTTTTTGGGCATAAAATTATTTTTTTGCGGATGTGGAGAAGAGCAGAGATGAATGAAGTGTGGAAAAACGAGGATGAGTTGGAGCAGGTTTATCGGCCACTTTTCCGGATATTTTTAAAGAATGCTATGTCCAGGGGCATCGGCAGGTGCATGGCGGTTTAATAAAAGCTCCTGGTCCTCAGATCGTACAGCACATCACCGGGTGTGATGCGCTTGGCCCGGAGAAAGCGGCGGAGCTCGTATGCATCGTAGTTGGAGGCGTTGGGATTGAAGCTGCTGATCTGTACTTTACTGGCGGATTGGATAAATTCATCGTTGGCTCCTCCCAGCCACATGCCCACATGTATCACCCGTTCGGGTTTTCCATCCCTTGCAGGCGTACCGAAGAAAATGAGGTCGCCGGCCTGGAGGTTCTGCCAGCCATTCTTCGTATCGATCTCCCGCCCGATGTTTGCCTGCTGTGAAGCGTCCCTTGGCAACAGGAGACCGTTCATAAAATAAACGGTCCTTGTAAAGCCGCTGCAATCCACGCCTTTGAAAGAAGTGCCGCCCCAGAGATAGGGGATACCCATTAATTTTTTTGCAGCCTTTACCAGGTTTTCCTGCGTGGGTTGGCGGGAAGCTGCCCAGTCTTTATATAGTGTCATTTCACTCAGCGGTATATATGCTGTGCGGCCGTCGGGGAAGCCGGCTTTGTAGAAGTTGTTTTCCCGGCCTTGTATCGCAATTACATCGCCGTATACGAGGTCCGATACGGTGGCGCTTTCCGTGTCCTCCATAGTGTAGGCGAAGCCGTAAGGTTTTGTGTATATGGCCTTTTCAGCGGATTGCCATTGCGTTGCAGCGGGCGTATCCATGAGCTTGATGCCGCCGGCTTCCGTCCATGCTATGTATCTGTCGGGTGTTTGCACCAGGTACCAGCCTCTTTCCTTTTTCAATACCTTGAGGGGTGTGCCCAGCGTAGCCTGGGTCGCCATTTCATTGGGATGACCGGGTTTTACCCGCAGGTTGGCAACGGAGATGGACACGATGGCCGTGGTATCGCCGCCCAGGGAGATGTCAGGGAGCAGGCGGATGCTGTCGACATAGGTTGAGGGGAGGGTTCGCAGCAGCAGGGTCTTTGTTCCCGGGAGATTGGTTTCTCCGGTTAGGACTGTGCCGTTGGCTGTTATATCGAATACCGCTGTTCTTTTATCAGGTGCATAGATGGCACGCAGGCTGTCGATGGTTTTTTGCGCTGCGGGAGTTTCGGGTGTGGGTAATGTTTGTCTGGAGGTCCGGCAGGCTTGTGCGAACAACAAAAGGCCGGCTGCATAGAGATAATACTGTTTCAAGGACGACATGATATGAAGTTAGGGAAATTTTATGCAATCAGGGCGGAGTCTGCATCCTATTTAAAACTCCTTTATGCCAAAACCTATACAACTCCATATCCCGGCTCCCTGCCATGAGGATTGGGGAAAAATGCAGCCGGCGGAGAGAGGCAGGCACTGTGCCGCCTGCCAGAAGACAGTAGTAGATTTCACGGGAATGAGCGATGGGGAGATCATCCGGTATATAACCCGGGCGGGCTCAAGTGTTTGCGGGCGGCTTCTCCCGGATCAGATGAACAGAAGATTAGTGCCGATGTCGCCTGTTCAAAGGAATGGAGGGAAGGGATGGCAGCTATTGCTGGCGGGGCTGATGCTGGCGGCAGATGGGAACATGCCTCAGCGTATGACCATAAAGGGGGACATAGCATTGCAGACGCCTCCTCCGCCAAAGATGGAGACTGTTTTAATGGGGGTGGTGGCGCCGCCGGGGGGAGTAGTGGATACGCCCGTGGAAATTGTTGAAATAGATTCTCCCGGTGTAACAATGGGAGATATTGGTATAACATCGGATACTATTGCGCAGGTGGATGCGCCACCTTTGGATAGTACGGCCCTGCAAGCAAATGTTCCATGTAAGAAGGAGGACGACCTTGATTACGGATATACAGGAGGGATCACCGTGAGTCATCCCGCTGCTGTGGATACCATACAGCAAATTGTAAAAGATACGGTAAAACGAGCTATCGGAGATACCCTAACGGCATTGCGTATACTTCCAAAAGCAGAATTGCATACCTATCCCAATCCTGTACAAAGAGGAGGCGTCTTTTATCTTTCATGGAAGTCGGAGCCGGGGGCCTATAGAGTAGATCTTCTCAGCATCAACGGTGCGATGGTCCAGACACGTGTGGTGCAGGTGGGCAGCCGTGCGCAAGTGGATACCTGGGAAATACCGGGGAGATTGGCTGCCGGAACTTATATTATCCAGGTTACCCGGCCGGGAAAGCCCGGCGGGTTTACACAGAAGGTAATGGTGGAGTAGGGACGACTATTTTTTTGTCATTGCGATATACTCTCTCATGGTGATCTTACCGTTGATCGACGATGCTCGTGAAACCAGGGTAGAGATCGACAATCTTCGAAAATTGATTGAAAAAGCTCTTTTTTATTTACTATACTACTAACGAAAAAAAAGGTCCGCCGGCGTAACGTTGCCACTTTCAAGGACAACACACCATTGGACTCATTTAGTATTATTAAGATAATTACTTTCTCATATAAAAATACAAAAATGCAAACAAACTGAGTAATAAACCTTTCAGCATGAATCACGTTGATCGGCGTAAGGATGTGGATAACTCACAGGCCCGGGTACTTGCATATTCCGGCATCGCCTATTATCTTGCATGTTCAGTTGATCCTCTTACAGAGTCTATGCCCTTGAAATACCATGATTTAATCCATTGTATTTCATTGTATAAAATAGACTCTATGATACACGCTAAAGAACTCCGCTACGGGAACAAAGTACAGACACAGCACGGTGAGATCATCACAGTTCAGCAGATCCTCAGCAACACGCTCGTTTATGACACCCAGATAAAGGTGACGCAGGAAATGGCTGCCGTAGGCAAATCCTATAAGACGGCCTATACGACCCAGGTCATCGAAGTGGTGAAGGAATCCGAATTCCAGGAAATAGATCCCATTGCATTGACCCCTAAAATATTAGAGAAGTGTGGATTCCGCAACTATATACGCGACGAATGGATCCTGAAAATAGGCAATGGCCACATGGACTTTGAATTCAACAGCGAAGGGTTACGTCTGAGACAGCCGATACCTTCCCAGGTAAGCCTGCATTATCTTCATCAGTTGCAGAATTTTCTTTTCTCCATTGCAGGATATGAACTGGAAATGGAGGTGGCCTAATAACCGATCTCTACGATCGCCTGGTATATTTCCTTGTTGGATATATTGTTTATCATAAAATGAGCAAGGTCACCGCGGGAAATGCTAAGGCTGTTCTTTAAAAAGCTGTTGGCGGAAAAACGATAATCACCTGTCACCGGCTTATTTGTCAGCCGGGGAGGGCGGATGATCGTCCAGTCGAGACCGCTGGATTTTACAAATCTTTCCATTTCCCTTAGATCGGCATACATATGCCGCAACAGCTTTTGCACGATATATTTTGCCGCAAACCTGGCCCAGAAGGGCATTACAGGACTTATTTCCACGGCTGAGGCGGAGATAAAATAACCTCTCCGTACGTGGTGCTTATGCATAAGCCTGAGAATATTTGCATTGCCCTGTGAATAAAGAGTGGTCGGTTTATCGCCCAACATTCCGCCTTGTACGCCTAGCGCGGAGATGACGACATGCTGGTTGATAATGGCTTGCTCAAAAGTTTCCGGATACATTACATCGCCCTGTACTTTTTGTAACAATGGATGTGTAAGAGGCAGCCTGGCGGGTGTACGCAATACAGCTGTCACCTGGTGACCCGCTTCCAGGGCAAGCTCCACGGCCTGCCGGCCAATGCCTCCATTGGCGCCGATGATGAGTAGATTGGACATGATTATGGACGGAAGACGCTTAAAATAAATATGGTGAGGAACAATATCAGCTGAATGCTGTGAAAGACGGTCATTCTCCCTTTGAGCGCAAGAATGCGGCCATTGCTATTACCGGTGTTATCGGATAACAGCAGCTTCAGGTTCACCGCGTTCTTTCTCATGATGGCGCCGCCATTGACCATTACAAGCAACACGAGGATCATTTTTATCTTAAACCACAACATGCTGGTGACGGCGCCTTTTAAGATGATGGCCATACCGATACCCGTGAGGATGAGAAGCCCTCCTCCAATACCTACCATGCGGGTAAAAAAGTCAGTGCCCTCCAATATGGATAGCGCTTTCAGCTTGTCGGACGTAATATATTTATTTAGTCTTCTGTTGATGGTAAAATCAGCCAATACTGTGCCAGCCATGGCAGTAAACCCTGCGATATGCAGGACGAGAAATAAATTCAAAAGTGTGATGGATGTCATAACGTTGATTTTTGCTTCTTTAAATGTTTCAATTTATCTGGATTCGTCTGTATGTATATATTCCGGATGCCTTCGTCGTCCATTTCCAGCGAGACCACGCTTTGGGGAATATCGCCTGAGTAGGAGACAATGGTGGGCATGCCATTTGCAAAGATCACTTCCCGCTGGAAATCGGGAATTGAATTTTGGAATTTCGGACCGAGACGCAGCATGAGCCTGCAGATGTTCTCCCTGCCCTGGATAGGTTTTGGGAAGGCGCCGAGACGCTGCCCCTGGACGAGGGTGGTCCTTCCGCCACCATCGGCAAAGAGATGGATGTCCTCTTTCAACAGGTGGATAAGGTTTTCCATGTTACCTTCTGAAATGGCTTGCAGGAAATTATTGAGGATCCTTTCGTGGACCCTCATGTCCACTTCAAAACGCCGGGTGTCCTTGCCGAGATTCTCTTTTGCTCTTTTTAATATCTGTCTGCAGTTGTCGGCTGTCTTATCAAAGATCTCCGCCAGCTCGTAGTAGTCGTATGAAAAGATCTCTTTTAAGAGGAAAATGGCCCTTTCCTGCGGCGTCAGCTTTTCCATCAGCACCAGCATCCCGATGGATAAGGCATGATAGGATTCTATCCTTTTTTGTGCGCTGTCCGGACCATGATCCTGTAAAGGCTCGGGCAGCCAGATGCCGATGTATTTTTCTCTTTTTGTCCTGGCGCTGGCCATGTGATTGATACATTTATTGGTAATGATCTTTACCAAAAATGCCTTTGTGTATTTGACATTGTCCGACTGGATCTCCATCCATTTCACATAGGTGTCCTGTACAAGATCTTCCGCCTGATCGATGTTGCCAAGCATATTATAGGCTATAGAAAAAAGCAATGCTTTATATTCCAGGAATGTTTCTGTTTTGTTATCCATGATCTATCATTTGACAATTTGCCTGCCTGATTTGTGACATGCAAGTTAAGTATTTGATTACCAATCAATGCGAAGGCCGAAACTGGGGAAAACCGCCAGCCCCAGGTAAAAGATCTTCCCGGTGAGGGGCTGGAATATGGCGGAGCTTTGGTTAAACCGGTTGTTTATATCCACTACATCCATAAACGCTGTCCAGGATGCCTGTTTCACCTGCCATTTATAATCGGCGCGGAGATCAAGGCTTATGAAGTCTTTTTGGCGTGTGGCATTTTTTCCCAGTATCTGCTGTGAGTATCTGGGCATATTGGGGTCGTGAAAAATATCGGCATGGGTAATATACCGGTCCGTGGGTCGTCCCGTGGAATATCTGAACTTACCGGAGAATATCCACTTCTTATTGGGAGTATAGCTTCCCAGCAGGCTAAAGGAATGGGGGATGCTAAAGATATAATCGTATTTCCCCACGCCGTCGCCGATGTGATCATCTCTTTTTGACTGCATGTAGGAATAGCTTACCTGTCCGTAATAGTTCTTTGAAAGTCTTTTTACGAGGCTGATGTCGCCGCCATAGGCATATCCGACCCCATTGTTATTCATATAAGGTTTGCTGGCAGATGGCTGTACTATCTGTTCGTCAAAATTCTTGTACCAGCCTTCGGCCGTCAGTTTGAGGTCCGGCGAGAAATAATATTTATATCCGAAGATATACTGGATGGTACGCTGGCTTTTCAGGACATGCCCCGGCGCCTGGCAGGCGAGGTCGGAATACGCGGGA
>DASZVM010000388.1:0-3623 GCA_035547295.1 Puia sp.
AGATACCTTCCAAACCAACATATTCTCCCAGTTCCACATCGTCAAGGCGGCCCTGCCGCATTTGAAAAAAGGGGCCGCCATCATCAATACCGCCTCTGTCACGGCTTACCGGGGCAGCGGGCAGTTGCTGGACTATGCCGCCACCAAGGGAGCTATCGTGGCATTTACCCGCAGCCTGGCCCAATCCCTGGCCGAAAAGGGAATAAGGGTGAACGCCGTAGCCCCCGGCCCCATCTGGACACCCCTGATCACCTCGACTTTTCCAAATGAGAAGATCGAGACCTTTGGGAAAGATACCCTGTTGAAAAGACCAGGCCAGCCCGCGGAGGTAGCGCCCTGCTATGTTTTTCTCGCCTCCGAGGACGGCAGCTATGTCACGGGACAGGTGCTGCATCCCAATGGGGGAAGTATTGTGAACACCTAAAACTTATCGATATGCCTTACGCAAAATATCAAACGTGCATCGATGCCTGTATCTACTGCGCCAGCATGTGTCATCAGTGCGCCGCAGCCTGTCTGGAAGAAAAAGAGGTCGAAAAGCTGAAAGCCTGTATAAAGCTTGACCTGGAATGCGCCGCCGTCTGCCGCTCGGCCGCGGAGATCATGATGATGGACGGCGCCTATGTGGACAGCTTTTGTCAGCTGTGCGCAGACATCTGTACGGCCTGTGCGGAAGAATGCGGGCAGCATGCAAAAATGGGCATGGAACATTGCCGTATCTGCGCCGAAGCATGCCGCGGGTGCGCGGAAGAATGCATCCATATGTCGGCCCTTGCTTAACCTGTGCTACGAAAATTACAAAGGCTGCGGGAATCGCATTCCGGAAAGCGGCGGTTTTCGCAGTCCCTTGTATTGTATCAGCACATTGAACTTTTGGCCCATGTCCATCAGCAGCGTGCGGATGAGGGAAAGCTTTTGCTCCGACGTCCAGCTGTTCATCTCCCCTTTCTCCTCCATATCCTTTAAGTGAGCTGCCAGTCCAAGCCCCTGTAAAAAATGAGCCTGGTTGGTATATCCTCCCAGGTCCAGTCCATGATGATATCCCCAATGACAAAGCGCTGAAAAATTGATATGGGTGGTGATATCCTGCTCCCCGATGTTGGTATACGGGCTGTAGTTGATCATGTGTTTGTGATAACAAACCAGGGTACCCTTATTTCTGTGCTTGTCATACAGCACCCGTGACGGGAACCCATAGTCGATGGTAAGCACAAAACCTTTTTTCAGCACCCTGGAGATCCGGGTGATCCAATCCACCGCCTCCAGGTTGATCTCTGTACGGAACCCCTGCGGTAAAGTGACATTCAATTCGCGGAAATAATCTTTCAGGGCCTGACCTGCCGGCCGCAGACACTCGGTAAACCCATTGTCATATCCCACCAATACCTCCATAAGCTCTTCCTGCATCACCACCTGGTGAACCGCAAAATTATCTATCAGCTCATTGGATAGTATACAACCCGTAACGGGAGGGATATCCCGCGTATCTTCATGCCAGCTTACCTTTTCGGGAGGCAGCTGGTGGCGGTCCTTCTTTATTGCCCCGTTTTTTTCGACGATGTGGTAATGGAGACCTGCATATAATTCACTGTTCCTTTGCAGGCTTCCCAGGATGTCCTTGCACAGCAGTCCCGTCCCTCCCCCATACTCTATGACGGAGAAAGGCTGTTCCCCCAGCCAGTACCACATTTCTTCCAGCTGCCGGGCCACCATTTCACCAAACAATGAGGACACGCAGGGACTGGTGTAGAAATCCCCATCCTTCCCGATCTTGCTCCGGGCTGTGGAATAATATCCATACTGCGGATGATACAGGGACATTTCCATAAAGTCGTGAAAGGAGATAGGGCCTTCAGCTCTGATCTTTTCTGCGATGATGCCGGCTAATGACATGCAATGTTTTTCTTCAGGCTGTATCAAGACCCATACCCCGGCGGGAAGCGCCCTGGCATGATTTTTTTACATTTCAGCCGTTATGCTCACCACTCAAGCAGACATCGAACAGCTTTGCATCGACACAGTACGGGTACTGTCCGCCGATGCCGTACAGAAAGCCAATTCAGGACATCCCGGTATGCCCATGGGCGCCGCCCCGATGGGCCACGTATTATGGTCGAAATTTATGCGTTATGATCCAAAAGACCCACGCTGGCCAAACAGGGATCGCTTTGTCCTTTCCGCGGGGCATGGCTGCATGCTCCAGTACAGCTATCTCTATCTCACGGGATATAATGTCACGCTGGACGACATTAAAAGTTTCCGCCAGCTCCACAGTAAGGCAGCCGGGCATCCCGAATATGGCCTTATGGATGGAATAGAGGTCACCACGGGTCCCCTGGGACAAGGTTTTGCCAATGGCGTAGGCTTTGCCATCGCGCAACGGCACCTGGCCGCCAGGTTCAACAAGCCGGACTTCGAAATATTCAACTACAGGGTATTCGCCATCTGCAGTGACGGCGATATGATGGAAGGCGTCAGCTCGGAAGCGGCCTCGCTGGCCGGCCACCTGGGTCTGGGCAACCTCATTTATCTGTACGACGACAACCATATTTCCATCGAAGGGGATACATCCCTGGCCTTTGACGAAGATGTAGCGACACGTTTCGAGGCCTATGGCTGGCATGTACAGGTAATAGAAGATGGGAATGATATAAATGCCATTGCACGCGCCGTGGCCAATGCAATAAACGAAAAACAACGTCCTTCGCTGATCAAGGTCCGTACCCATATTGCCTATGGCAGCCCCAATAAGGTGGATACAGCCGCTGCGCACGGCTCTGCCCTGGGTGAGGATGAGGTCCGCCTGGTAAAGGAATTCTTTGGCTTCGACCCCAATGAATCTTTTGTCGTGCCGGGAAAAGTACTGGAATATTACCGCGCTGCCGGTGAAAAAGGTATGCAGCAGCATAATGAATGGACCATTTTATTCGAAGCCTATAAAAAGAAATATCCCCAGCTTGCGCTGGAATATGAACAGGCGCTCCGGGATGAGCTGCTGCCCTCAGGATGGGAGGACAAGCTGCCCGTCTTCAGACCCGGTGATGCAAAAGGGGGTAAAATGGCTACCCGGCAGGCTTCCGGGAAGATCCTGAACAGCCTGGCGGAAAGCATTCCTGCTCTTATCGGCGGGTCGGCCGATCTGGCGCCCTCCACGGACACGAACCTGAAGTCCTATGCTCCCTTTACGGCTGAAAACCCCGGCGGACGTAATTTCCATTTCGGCGTCCGTGAACATGCCATGGGTGCAGTGCTCAACGGCATTGCCCTGACCAAAGGGATGATCCCTTATGGAGGCACCTTTCTTATTTTCTCCGACTATATGCGGCCTCCCATACGGCTGGCAGCCATCATGAAAATAAAGCCCATCTTTATCTATACCCACGATAGCATCGGCCTGGGTGAAGATGGCACCACCCATCAGCCGGTGGAGCAGCTGATCTCCTTGCGGGCCATCCCCAATATGACGGTGATCCGTCCTGCCGATGCCAACGAAACGACACAGGCATGGAAGGTTGCATTACAGCACAAGGGCGGACCTGTGGCCCTCGTCTTCACCCGTCAGGGACTGACCATCCTGGACCCCGATAAATATGGATTGGGAAAAGGGTTGGAAAAAGGCGCCT
>DASZVM010000389.1:0-4944 GCA_035547295.1 Puia sp.
GGGGGGAAGGACCAATCACTATAACTTCGACCTCAACAGGGACTGGGCCTGGCAGACGCAGATAGAGACACAGCAGCGGCTGAAGCAATACAACGCATGGCTGCCGCAGGTACATGTGGACTTCCATGAGCAGGGGTATAACAACCCCTATTATTTCGCTCCCGCCGCAGAGCCTTACCATGATGTCATAACGCCCTGGCAGCGGGATTTCCAGGTGCAGATAGGGAAGAACAATGCACATTATTTCGATCATAACGGATGGCTTTTTTTTACCAAGGAGGAATTCGACCTCTTCTATCCCAGCTACGGGGACACCTATCCGACATATAACGGAGCCATCGGCATGACTTTCGAGCAGGGCGGCCATAGCAGGGGGGGACTGGCGGTGATCAAGGCGGATGATGATACGCTGACGCTGGCCGACCGGCTGGAGCACCATTATACTACGGGTATATCGACGATAGAGGTTTCTTCGCAAAATGCCGCCCGGCTCATAAAGGAGTTCCATAAATATTTCAACGACGCGAGGGAAAAGCCGGGGGGTGAGTTCAAAGCTTATCTTATCAGGGCGGATCTGTATGGCGACAGGCTGCGGAGGCTCGAAGCTTTGCTGGACAAGAACCAGATAGAATGGGGGCAGGCGCCTTCCGCCAATTTCACAGGGGTGGATTATGAGACGGGTAAAACGGCTGCTTTCAAAGCCTCGGCATCCGACATCGTCATCAATACCAACCAGCCGCGGAGCAACCTGTTGCGGGTGCTGTTTGAAAGGAGCTCACGCATCAGCGATTCGGTGACCTATGACATCACAGCCTGGTCTATTCCCTATGTATATGGGCTGCAGGCATATGGCTTGAATACATGGGTGAGTACTCCGGCTCATGCGGTGACTTCTCCTGTGTTGACGGAAGCATCCGCGGGAGGGTATGCCTATGCCGTGCGCTGGACGGGTGTGAATAATGTCCGGTTCCTCGCTCAATTGCTGAACAAAGGGATAAAGGTCCGTTATGCCGAACAGTCATTTCAGTCGGGCGGGCAGGAATTCGAAAAGGGCACGCTGCTTATCATGGCTACGGGCAATGGCACGCTGGGAGCTCAGCTCTGGCCGATGGTCACGGCAGCTGCCAGGTCCAGCGGCGTAACCTTGTATCCCATCCTTTCCGGCTTTGTGGACAAGGGAGCCGACTTTGGCAGTGACAAAGTGCACTTTATCCACAGGCCGAGGGTAGGCGTACTGACAGGCGAGCAGGTGAGCTCATTGGATGCAGGAGAGGTCTGGTATTTATTCGACCAGGAATTGGATTATCCCATCTCCCAGCTGGATGCGGAGGACATCGGCAGGCTGGATCTTAAAAAGTACGATGTGCTGATACTTCCCAGCGGCTATTATCGCAGTCTGGGAGAAAAGGCCACGGCGGAGCCATTGCGCAGCTGGGCACGGGAAGGAGGAAGGCTGATCGTCATGGGAAATGCGGTGGAGCAGCTTTCCAAGCTGGAATGGGGGCTTAAGGCAAAGGAGCAAGAAAATAAAAAGGATGATGACAAGGGAAAGAAAGAAGAGGATTACGCTGCGCTGCACCGTTATGGCAACCGTCAGCGGGACGAGGTGATGAACAGCGTACCCGGTTCAATATATAAAGTTGAGCTGGATAATTCCCATCCCCTTGCTTTTGGCTATCCTGACCGGTATTACACGCTTAAACAGGACGACCATGTTTATGAATTTATCAAAGAGGGGGGGTGGAATGTTGGTGTTATTAAAAAAGATAATTATGTAAGTGGTTTTACGGGTAATAAAGCAAAAGAAAAGCTAAAGGACGGGCTCATCTTCGGCGTGCAGGAGATGGGAAGAGGGGAGGTCATCTATATGGCGGATGATCCCCTGTTCAGGAGCTTTTGGGAGAATGGCAAGCTGTTATTTTGCAATGCGGTGTTCCTGGTAGGGCAATAACCCGGGCACAGGACCGGCAGACCCGGTGAATACCACTGATGGAAATAAACATGAGGTTTATCAATTGGTTTATAAATTTGCGCGGCATGATATACAGAAAGGTATTTATTTTATTAGCGATCCTGCTGCCCTTGTCGGCAGCCATAAAAGCCCAGGCGCCGGAAACGCTGGGTTCCGCGGAAATATTCCTCCGTCTGAAGAAGCTGAATGTGTTGGGAACAGTGCTGTATGTGGCAGCGCACCCGGACGATGAGAATTCCCGGTTGATAGCGTATATGGCGAAGGACAGGCTGTACCGTACGGGATATTTATCCATGACCCGGGGGGACGGCGGTCAAAACCTCATTGGGGACGAGCAAGGTGTGGAGCTGGGTTTGATCCGTACCCAGGAGATGCTGGCTGCCCGGCGGATAGACGGGGCTGAGCAGTTCTTTACCCGTGCCTTTGATTTTGGCTTTACCAAGACGACGGATGAGGCCCTTCGCACCTGGAATAAGGAAAAGATACTGAGTGATGTGGTCTGGGTGATCCGGAAATTCCAGCCGGATATCCTTATCACCCGATTCCCTGAGGACGGTCGCGCAGGCCATGGTCATCACTCCGCATCTGCCGTACTGGCCCATGAAGCTTTTACGGCGGCGGCTGACCCCAGCAGATTCCCCGAACAATTTAAATATGGGGTAAAGCCCTGGCAGGCAAAACGGATACTTTGGAATACATTTAATTTCGGATCGACCAATACTACCAGTGACGACCAGATGAAGATCGATGTGGGGTTGTACAACCCGGTGCTGGGAAAAAGCTATGGAGAGATAGCCGCAGAAAGCCGTACGAATCACAAGAGCCAGGGTGCGGCCCTTACGCCTGCCCGGGGACAGGCGATGGAGTACTTTACCCTGGTGGCAGGGGATGCTGCCCGCAACGATCCCATGGAAGGTATTCCCACCTCCTGGGACCGGATAAATGGAGGAGGTAAGATAAAGCATCTGATTGACGGGGTGATAAAGCATTATTCCCTGTCCGACCCGGCAGCGTCTGTCCCGGGCCTGGTGAAAGTATATAAGGCTATCGCGGGTCTGGAGGACGGATATTGGAAAACGCAGAAAAGCAAGGAAGTGCTGCGATTGATAGAAGCCTGCAGCGGTCTCTGGCTGGAAGCCTCCGTCCGCAGCGGTTATACGGTACAGGGGGACGATCTTCAGGTGGCCCTTGTCGTCAACAACCGCCTGAATGTACGGGCTTCGCTGGCAGAGATCAAGGTCGCCGGATTTGACACAGTATACCAGCAGGACCTGACAGGCAATACAAATTATATCCTCCAGAAGAGTATCCATGTTCCGGATAAAATGCCCGTGACCCAGCCTTACTGGCTGGTGGAAGGAATGTCTCCTGGCTCTTATAATGTCGACGATCAGCTGCTGATAGGGGATGCCCAAAGCCGGCCTGCCTTTGAAGCGCAGTTCCGTATAGTGATCGATGGAGCGGACCTTACCTTTACCCGTCCTGTCCAATACAAGTACACAGATCCGGTGAAGGGAGAATTATATCAGCCGCTGACGGTGCTGCCGCCTGTAACGGCCCGCTTTGACCCGGACCTGGTTGTTTTTGCCAATGGGGAAGAGAAGGATTTCCTGGTACAGACGAAGGTGCAGGGAGACCGTCAGGTTGCGCCGGAAGTCTCCCTTACCCAGGCCGCGGATATTACTATCAGGGAGAAGGCCGCCGGTAATTCGAATATCTTTTATTCCGCGCATTCGGCCAGTAGCGGAGCAAGCGTTGCCTGGTCGGACCTGCTGTTCCGTCATGATGGGAGACAGGACACTGCCCTGCAGCTGAGGACCATTTCATATGATCATATTCCCCGGATAGATTATTTCAGTCCTTCGAGAGAGAAGTTCGTGTCAGCCGATATAAAAATGGCCGGCAAACGTATCGGGTATATCGAAGGCGCGGGGGACAAAGTGCCGGAGGCTTTGCAGCAGATGGGTTATGAAGTGGTCATGCTCCGTGAAAAGGATATTACCACCGGATATCTCCGGCAGTTCGATGCCGTTATCGCCGGCGTACGGGCTTATGATGTGCATCCCTGGCTGACCGGGAGATATGATCAGCTGATGGATTATATAAAGGAGGGCGGGAACCTCATTGTTCAATACAACCGGAATGGGATTGGGAATAACAAGCTGAAAATAGGTCCTTATCCGTTTGCCATTTCCAACAGCAGGGTGACGGATGAAACGGCCAGGGTGGACTTCCTCCAGCCCGGTCATGCGGTGCTTAATTACCCGAATAAGATCACCGATAAGGATTTTGAAGGATGGATCCAGGAGCGGGGGATCTATTTTGCCGCTCAGCTGGATCCGAAATATACGGCCATCTTTTCCATGCATGATCCCGGCGAAGGGGAACAAAAGGGCAGTCTGGTGGTGGGGGATTATGGGAAGGGCAAATTTGTATACACAGGGCTTGTATTTTTCCGGGAGCTGCCGGCTGGTGTGCCCGGCGCTTACCGGTTGCTGGCCAATATTATCGCATTGAATCAAAAAAAAGGTTTTTAGGCATGGGCGGCAGAAGAGATATTATGATCGTCATTGCTATTGTCGTAGGGTTGATCATCGGGCGTTTTATCAAGCATGCTACCATTGGTCTTATCGTAGGATTGCTGATCGGTCTGATCGTGGCTTCGCTGATAGCTAACAGGAACAAGAAGTAATTTTTTATATCATGAACACGGAGGAACAGGAGGAGCGACCACCTTTATTTAAAAAGTGGAGTACGTGGTATAAGCTTGTCATCGGCTGCCTGGTGCTGCTGATCCTGTTCTTTTATTATCTGACTAAACACTTTTCATGAGCCGTCCTGACTGGATAGTCCTGGTCCTGACATTGTTTGCTATCATTGCCTACGGCTTATACAAGAGCCGTACCAGCAGGGACCTGGACGGGTATTTCCTGGCCAACAGGATGGTGCCCTGGTACATGGTGCTGCTGGGC
>DASZVM010000390.1:0-3026 GCA_035547295.1 Puia sp.
ATGCCAATTCAAAGGAATTTATCCTTTACAGGGAAGGGCTGGAAAAAGAGAACCTGCCCATCTATCTCGTATCGCTCTGTAAATCCTTTTATGAGCAGCAAAGCAGAAAAGAGCCGGCGGCTTTGCGTTTTTCAGCAGAAGCGCCGGACCCTGCCGTCGCCGCAGGTGTGAGGCCCCTGTTCCAATGCCGTCATTGTTTCACGGTATATGATGAACAATACGGCGATCCGGCGGCGGGAGAGCCGCCCGGGCGTCCTTTTGCAGAGACGTCCCCGGATTACGCCTGTCCTGTCTGCGGCAGCGGCAAGACCGACTTCAGACCCATTGAAAAAACTACCCCTATTAAGGGCTGACTATCGTAACTTTGATATATGGCAGTCATTCAGGATCAATATGGAAGGCGGTTCAAGACCTTAAGGGTGAGCCTGCTCAATCATTGTAACCTGAGCTGTGTATACTGTGTTGCAGGTGATGAGGTAGTAAAGACCGCGGGTGCTGCCGGAAAAGAGCGTTTGCTTACTGTGCCCGCACTGCTGGAGATCATCGGCCGGCTGCATGGGCAGCTGCAGCTGGAGACCATTCGTCTTACGGGGGGCGAGCCGTTGCTTTATAATGGACTGGTGGAGTTGATCAGGGGTATCCGGGCATTGGGCATACCGGCCATCAAGCTGACGACCAATGGTTTTCTTCTCCAGCGGCTGGCCGCCCCACTAAAGGAAGCAGGGATGGCGGCTGTCAATGTATCCCTGGATGCCGTCGATGAAGATGTTTTTTACAAAATGAGCCGGCGCCATTCGGTCGAACGGGTGATCCAGGGTATCGATGCGGCAAGGGAGGCTGGTCTGGACGTCAAGATCAATACAGTTGTCATGCGGGGCATCAATGATGGACAGATACTGCCGTTGCTGGACTTTGCTTTTTCCCGTCATTGCCGTATCCGCTTCCTGGAAGTGATGGCCATGGGACATTTACATGATCAGGCGGAGAAATACCTGTTTACGCGGGCGGAGATATTGTCTGTGATCAGTGTGCATCACCCGTGCAGGCCTTTGGACCGGTGCGCTTCGGCAACGGCCAGCTACTGGCAGACGGAAGAAGGGCATCAGTTTGGGATCATTGCCAATGAGACGGAGCCATTTTGCAGGGACTGCGACAGGCTGCGGCTGGATAGCAGCGGTCAGATCTATGGCTGTCTCAGCAGCAACCATCCCATACCGTTGGACCGGCATGAGGATGAGCTTATATGGACGGAAAAATTGCGACGGGCGCTTCTGCAGAAGCAGGCATTGCGTTTTACAGGCAGTGACCTGAGCATGCTGCACATAGGAGGCTGACAACGAAAAAATGAGCCATGAGAATTCACGTATATGCCGCACTAAAAGACTATTTTTCTCCGGAGTTCGAGCTGGAGGCTGTCGCTCATAATACGGATGAGCTTAAGCAGTGTCTCCTGGACATCAACGGGCAGGCAGGGAAGATCCTGGACAGTTGCCGTTTTGCCGTGGAGGAAGGGTTTATCGATAACAATTATAAACTAAAGGAAAATGATACGGTCATCATCATCCCACCCTCCAGCGGAGGTTGATCTATCCCTTGTGGAAGTGATCTCCTCCGGACCGCTGGACATCGTGGAGCTGCTGCGAGAGGCCCATCATCCGGCAGCAGGGGCTGTCGTCCTTTTCAGCGGTGAGGTGCGTGACCATAACAAGGGAAAGGAAGTAGCATACCTGGAATATGAGGCTTATCGTCCGATGGCAGTCAGGATGATCCATGAGATCCTGGCGGAGGCAAAGGAAAAATGGGGCCTGCGGATAGCGATCGCCCGGCACCGGATAGGGAGACTGGGTGTTGGCGAACCAGCCGTGGTGGTGATCACGGCCGCCCCCCATCGCAGGGAAGCCTATGAGGCCAACCAGCATATCATCCACCGTATCAAACATGAAGCTCCCATCTGGAAGTGCGAATATTTCTCCGACGGCACCCATCAATGGGGTAATAACTGCAACTGTTAACCATGAAGCCTTCCATTACCATAGAATATTGTCCCAAATGCGGGTGGATGCTCCGCGCCGCTTATATGGCGCAGGAACTGCTGACTACCTTTACCGAAGAGCTCCATGCAGTGAGCCTGCAGCCTTCGGAACGATCGGGGTCCTATATCATCTATGTCGAAGGGGAGGTGCTCTTCGATAGAAAAAGGGAGGGACGGTTCCCGGAGATAAAGGAATTGAAGCAACTTGTCCGGGACAGGGTCTGTCCTGAAAAAAGTCTGGGACATTCCGATAAACATCATGGATAAGCTAATGGGCGTCATATTGTGTGGCGGCGAAAGCCGTCGCATGGGCAGGGATAAGGGACTCATCCTGAAGGATGGTGTTCCGTGGGCTCTTTATATGACGGATAAGCTGAAACCCTTTTCTCTGTCTGTGGTCCTTTCGGTGAATGCGGTACAGGCGGATGATTATACCGCTCAATTTCCCCCTGTCCGGCTGGTGGTGGACAAGGAGGATATCCCCGCCGGCGGACCGTTGAAGGGGCTGCTGAGCGTTCATGAGCGATTCCCTGATAAGGACCTGCTGCTGCTTGCCTGTGACATGGTGGACATGGACCGGGCTACCATCGGGCAATTGTTGGAAGGCTATCGCGCGGGAGGCGGGTATGAATGGTATGCTTACCGGCAAGAAGAGTTTTTCGAGCCTTTCTGTGCCATCTATACTGCTGTGGGACTGACAGCGGCCCCGCCGCATATCAGCTTGCAGAGGCTGCTCAGGCAAGGAAGAACAAAAGCCCTTGCTGTGTCGAACAAGGATGCTTTCAGGAACTACAATACGTTGTGACGATAAAAAAAACGCCGGGCGGCCCCGGCGTTGTCTTATTGTTATTCACCTTGTTATTTCAACTTTTTCTGCAGGTTCTGATCGATAGCGTCCAGAAATTCCTCTGTGTACAGGAAGTGTTTTCCGTGTTCCACCTTATTGCCGTGTACGCAGATGGCCAGGTCCTTGGTCATCTTTCCGCCTTCGACG
>DASZVM010000391.1:0-8618 GCA_035547295.1 Puia sp.
AGCGCTACTACTCCTTTTACAAAGGATGACCTGCCGGAATTACGTCATCACGCGCCTGCTGTCCTTCGACGCAGGGTCCCCGCATATGAGACCGAATATGCACGCCGGGGATGGAAGATGTTCCCCGGTATCGACCGCGTATATGTCAATGACCGCGCTCGGGACGACCTGGATTGGCGGCCCCGTTATGATTTTAGCTATGTTCTTTCCCGTCTGCAGACCGGGGAGGATCTCAGAAGCCCCCTGGCCCGTCTGGTGGGGTCGAAGGGCTACCACGATCGATCTTTTGCCGAAGGACCTTACCCGCTGGAGGATGCCTGAATCTCTTTACCAAAGATCCTCACCCGCTGAATGATGTCTGAGCTTACCTGAACGGGACCTCCGACCTGCTTAGCCCCGTGGTGGTGCCTACGGTGACATCGACGGTTATCCCCGTAATTTTGGCGGCAAGATGGGAGGAAAGAAATACCGCGACGTTGGCAATATCTTCCATCAGGGGAAGCTTTTTCAGCATGGTGTCGTTCTCCATTTTTTGCAGCACCGGTTTTACCTCGTCGGGCATATTGACGATGGCTTCCACAAAGGGTCTTGAATCCGGCGATCCCGCGCTCCGGATATTGACCACCCGTACTCCCTGCGGGCCCAGCTCGGAGGCGAGGTTCCGGGAAAAGCCTTCCAGGGTGGAGCAGGCCACCCCAAACCCTCCCGTCCACGGATAAGCGACACCGCCCGGTGTAGCCGTCAGTGATAGGATCACCCCCGAGCGCTGCCGGGTCATTATCCTGCCTGCTGCGGTGGTCGTCAGGAACTGGGTGACCATGGTGTCGGTGATCGGCTGTACAAAGTCCTGCAAGTGCATTTCCGTCAGAGGAATATTCTGTATGTTGTGGATGCCGATAAGATTAAAGGAGATATCGATGGCGCCGGCCACAGAGACTACTGCCGTCAGGTGTTTGCCGACAGCGTCCTCGTTCATCGCGTCCAGCTCTGCAACCTCCGCCTTGCCGCCATCCTGAACGATCTCCGCCGCTACTTTCCGGAGCGAACCCACATTACGTCCTGCCAGGAATATCCTTGCCCCTTCCCGCGCCATGGCGCGGGCCACCGACCCTGCAAGAGAGATGCCTCCGCCGTAAATGACGGCATTTTTATTTTGTAAGAGCATAGCTGATCTTTTTGCAAACATACGATCACCAGCCCTTATCCTCCTGAGGGGAAAAAAGACAAAACCACGGGGTGTTCAGGACAATCAGTTCTTTACAGGCGCATTCTTCATGCTCGAAATACGATAGAGCGGCCGTTTGTAATGACCGTCCTTGTCCAGCGGCCGTTTGTCCGCATTGGCGGGTACGAAGAAATGCACCGCGGCGGAATCCGTTTTCCATGCGTGCTCCAGCCGTGCTTTCATTCCCGCAGCCTTGGGGCTGTCGATCAGGTTGTGCTGTTCCCCCGGATCTTTTTTCAGATCATACATCTCCGACCAGCCTTTTTCACCGGGATATTTTATCAGCTTGGCCGTCTCCGTCCTTTCTGCTAGGACCATCGGTATGGCATAAGGGGTCTCGTAGAAATATTCATAAAAAAAGGAGGTCCGCCATTTCACGGGTTTCCCTTCCGCCAGAGGCGCCCAGCTTCTGCCCTGGAACCTTTTTGACCGGGGTACACCGGCAAAGTGAAGAAAGGTCGGGGCGAGGTCCATGTTCAGCACCATTTTATCGATCATCTGTCCTTTCGCCACTTTGGCGGGGTAGCGCATCAACAGCGGGACCCGGATGGACTCTTCATAGGCGTTCCGTTTGTCTGACAGGTTATGCTCACCCAGGAAATAACCGTTGTCGGACGTATATACGACGATCGTATTTTCCGTCAGATGAAGCGAATCCAGCAAATGCAGGATGCGGCCTACATTGTCGTCTATCGCCTTGAGCACCCTGAAATAGCTGCGGATGATGGTGTCGTGGTTGACCGTCCACGAGTCGATGGCCGGCTTGGGCGGCGGAGACGTCCTGCCATCGTCTATCTCGCCTTCATAAGGGGCATGGGCTGTTTCATTGGCGGGTCTTAGGAACGGGATATCCTCAAACATATGCCTGGTCCTTTCGGGAGGCGTCCAGTTATAATGCGAGGATTTAAATGCCAGGGTAACCTCAAAAGGGTGGTGGGCATTGCGTGAGATAAAAGCCATGGCGGTGTCCGTGGAGATATCATCCACCCAGCCTTTTGTCTGGACCATCTCGCTGCCGTTGAGCTGATACTGGCAATCGATGTACTTTCCCTGTCCGATAAAGCTAAAGGAATAGGTAAAGCCGGGCCTGGCCAGCTGGCGGGCCATATGCCATTTGCCGATGAATGCCGTGGCATAGCCGGCCCTGGTGAGAAGGCTTGCATAGGTGTCGGTGGTATCTCCCAGCTCGCTGTGGTTATTGGTCATTCCATTGATGTGGTTATACCGCCCCGTGAGCATGGTCGCACGGCTGGGTGAGCAGAGGGAGTTGACGACAAAGGCATTCCTGAAGCAGACCCCTTCTTTTGCGATACGGTCGATGTTTGGCGTTTTGAACCAGGGGAAACGGGCTTTGGCCCCCTGGGCCTCCTGGATGACGCTCAGGGCGTCATAACGCTGGTCGTCCGTATAGATAAAGACGATATTGGGTCTTGTCTGCGACCTGGCGGAAAGGGATAGCAATAAGAGCAATAGGGTATTTCTGATCGATGGCATTTATTATGATTTACGTTACTGGAAAAATTCGCTGGGTCCGTCGTCAATTTTTTTCGCTGCGCTGTCTTTGGTGACAGCTTTACTTTTGCCGGATGATCTACCCGTGGGTTTGGCTGAATGACAGCCGATAAAGATCATCAGGATACCTGTACATAAAAGAAATAAAGCTTTTTTTTGTCGCATGGTTTTTATTTTTTGTTCTTTCTTCCTTCCCAACCGCTTTTACCGTCATTCATATATACCTCCTCCAGGGTCTTTGAAACCCTGTCGTCCACTTCTTCCACTACCTGCGTGCGTAGGGGATGGGTCAATCTTTTTTGCCATTCTATCACCGGGGCATAGGGCGTCTTCCCTTTTTCCGGGCTGTAGATAAGATAGGCCCATTTCTCGGAGAACAGGCTTCCTTTCATGACGGGCACCACCTGCTGCATGTTGGAGGACAGATACGTGTGTGATAGTCCCCGCGCCCAATAGATCCAGGGGCCGGCAGTGATATAGAAGAAGGGGTTCAGCAGCCGCGGGTCCGACTCGAGCCCCGTGTTGGCGTATTCCAGCTGGATACCGGCAAAGCCGATGCGGGCATCTTCATTGTAAAAAGTGATCCAGGGTACATCGGCTTCCATTCTCAGGTCTGTGAGGTCGGCCATGTTCTTTACATCGTAGGTGATCACGGAATCCCTGATGGCATCGTACCAGGCCGCATGGGTGATGAGCTCCCGTTTGAAAACGATCTCCGCATTGCGGAGCGCCAGACAGTTGAGGGACTCATTGATCCGCATGGAAGTGCTGCTGATGAAATAGGGTACCCCCGGGTAAAATTCATATCGTAAGGAAGCGTCGACTTCCTTTACCTCCGGCATCGGGCCCCATACCTCGCTTTTTGCCAGTACGGGGCCTGCCAGGCTGTGGACATGGGGGGGCGGTGCCCAGTCGGATGTATGTGTCCAGGGTCTGGGAGGAGTATAGAGGTCCGGGTTCCAATGGATGGCGCCGTTGGTTTCCATACGATGGAACAGCGGTGCGTCGGGTCTGCTTTTCAAAATGAGCTGGTCGAGGTGACCGGAATTGGGGCTCAGGGTAGCGGTGAACTGGCTGTTATCCACCTGCAGACCGGGCGCTTCTCCCTGTACACGCAGGTCAGTTCGGTACATGGTATCCTGTGCCTTTTCATTGTTGTAATATACAAGGAATACACGGCTGGAGCGTGCCGGCACGTTGGCGAGGAAAACCAGGTTGGCCGTAACCGTAGGCAGCCACAATGGTACCTGGCGGGTAGGTTTGCCATTTTTATCCGGCGCGAGATCGTCCTTTTCCAGCGATCGCTGTACGTCGTAGATCTGGGAGGGCACTTCAGTGACGCCGTGTGACACGGGGTCGAAGGCCACCACCCGGACCTCTCTTTTGAGCCCATGGTCTTCGTCCGGGTAGAATGCAAGCAGGACCTTCACTGGCTCATTGACCCTGTCGATACCTGCCGTCTCGCTCACTACCACTGATTTGTAGCTCTTCCATTCAGGACTGAAGACAGGGGCTGCAGGGGATTCCAGTGTGTGGACCGCCGTCAGCAGCACGTCGGCGGAAGAATCGCGGGCCGAGCGTTTAAGCCGTACCGTTATCCGTATGGTATAACGTTGCCCGGGCTGCCAGTGTACCCAGCCTATCACCTGGGGTTCTTCGTAAAGGGTTACGTCTTGGGCCATCCCATATCCGGAAGGCGACCGGCCGGCAATGGGCGGACGGTTGGGGTCCTCCGTCCCGGCTGTCCTTCGCAGGTCCGTTGCACGCAGCGGTTTGCCATTGACAGACGCTTCCACCTCGATGATCGAAGGGTGAGGCAGGTGCAGCCCCGCCTTGAAATGATAATAGGGGATATTAGGACAGGGATAGCCGAGTTCCATCTGTGTTATCGTAAGGCTCCCTTCTTTTGCAGGCGCCTGTGCGGTGGCAGGGACAAGCCGGAAGGTCCATGCAATCACCAGCATCATGAATATGGATCTGCTCATTTTCATCGGAATTTATTTTAAGAACGGCCACGTTTTCCGGGTGGTTATAAGATCCCTGTCACGCAATGCTTTTACGCCGTGTTCCCATGACCCGGGCTCAGCCCAGAGATAATAGGAGAAATACATGGTGCTCTTTTGGAATATGCGTATCCAGGGCTGCAGCTCCGCATAGAAATACATGGAACCGGGATTCGAAGGATGGTTCATCCACATGTGCAGGAAGATGGGCTGGTCCACGGGGAAAGCGCCCACGAACGAGATGTTCTCTTTTGTATCATAAGCCGCATTCCATCCTTCCTTTAAAAATATTACCCTGCCGAAATATTTTTTCAGGTCAGCCGTGCAGTAGCGCATGCCGCCTTCCTCGGGGAAAACGAAGCGGTCTTCGGGACCATGGCTCTTGCCCAGCGCAACCATGGGCTGGGGCCCGATCATATTCAGCTCGGGGTTTTTGAATGTGAGGGCATAGCGGATCTCTACCAGCGGCGAATTGCCGAACAATGTGAATATTTTTTCCAGCTTGTTGCCGTAGTAGTCGGCTGTCATCTTTACCTGGACATAATCACCTTCCTTTTTGGTCACGACAGCGTCATAGTTCGTGCTGGTCTCGATGCTGGGCTGGCCGAGGAAATCTTCGAAGCCGCCGTATGGATAGAACTCCCTTTTCCGGGAAGGCCGTTTATCGTCCACCGGCTTGTCCGGCCAGAGCTTGAACAGCACGTTGTCATTTTTCGATTTGACGATGTATTCGATAATACGGGCGCCTGTGGTGAGTAATGTCGCCTTGACGCTGTCGTTCTCCATGACATACTCGTTGATGCCGTCATGATTGAGGTCTTCCTCTCTTAAGGTAGCCCTGCCCGCCGGGTTGCGTACGCCCAGCTGGCTGATGTTTTCAACGCCGAGCGCAGAGACTTTGACAGTATAGTTGCCGGGAGGCGTCTGTAGGTCAAAGGTCAGATCCCGGAAAGTACCCGTGGCAGCGGAACAATTTTGCTTTGTCTCGAAGACCACCTTTCCTCCTGCATTGCTGTCCAATACCTGTACAGTCACGGGAAAGGAGGTGTCCGCCGTAAAATTATGGATGGTTACAGGGTACTTCACCTGCGGAGCCTGACCGTAGAGCAGTCGATGGACGGAAATAGCTGGGGGCAGCTCCAACATAGTCACCGTGCTCTTCTCGCTGCTGCCCCAGCTATAGTGTATCGCGATAGGGGTTGTACTGTCCATGGCGTCTTTTGTAGGATGCAGCCGGAAGGTGAGCGTTCTCTCGCTTCCTGCCGCCATATCCAGGGTAGACACAGAGTCGCCGTCCATGCCCATTTCCGTGGGCATGACGATGCTCAGCTTCCCGGAGATGCCGTGCGTATAGGCGTTCTTTATCTTCACCTGCAGGTCATACCCTGTGGTCTTTGCTTCGAGGTTTACTTTGTCGCCGTAATATTCGTCCAGGAATACCCTGTCCAGCAGCAGCATTTCGAGGGTATTACGATAGGGAGCAGGTCCCATCATGAGCCCTTTTTCCAGGACGGCGACTTCCCGGCCTTCGAGGATGGTCTGCCACATCGTCTTTTGTGTAAATGGTTCACCCTTTTTTGCGAATAAGACCATGCACGGTATTGCACCAGACTCCAGCGGGCCTGTTACGGACACAAATGGTTTGCCTTCCTGGTCGATCTGTTCTTTATTCCCTTCTATGGCCATATAGCCGTCAAAGTTGAGATGCGTCGTGTCGGCCGTCGTGTCGTACACCGCCCTGAAAGCATATCCGCCTTTTGAATGCGCATAGTTTACCCAGGCCGAATGAGTGAATAAGCTTTGCACCTGCAGGCTGTCGTAATCCCTGCACCCGAAGATGGGCGCGCGTCCCGTGGCAAAGCCGACATCCGTGACGACAGGCAGGTGCGCTTTTTCCATCCAGTGCCGGTATTGACCTTTGGAGAGGAATTCCATGTAGCCCGAGAAGACAAACCAGCTATTGCCTTCGTTCATGCCTTTGCCGATGACTTCCAGCGGGTGGCCGGGCGTATTGGTCACGCTGTTGATCAGGGTCTGGGCGCCAAACCAGCCCCGGCGAAGGTCGTATGACTTCAGCATGACAGCTACGTTTTCCGCCAGCTGCCGGGTCTTTTCCGCCAGACCGCTGTCTGCTGCAGAGATCACGAAGAGCTTGCGGCTTCCATTTTCCAATGTAAAGGCGCTGACCCTGCTCTTTTCTGCAATATTCCCTTCGATGAGGGATTGCAGGGTGCTGTCAGGTACATACTTCCTGGTCAACTGCCGGCCCAGTTCTGAGCCGGGGCTTGTCAGAACGAGGACGTTACTGTCTTTCAGGGCTTTTTCCAGGTCCTCCGCAGAGGGGGCTTTCAGGGTGGCAAAAGGCTCTTTCAATAACCCGTCTAAAAAGCCTTCCTGCATGGAGAGCCCTTCGAGACCCATATCCGCGGCGACGTCGAATTTGCTGCGGATGATGGCATTGACGGCGCCCGACGCATTGGTCTTGAAAAGGTTGCCATATCTTGTCCATTCCTGCGAGATGCCGTGCCAGTAATACGTATAGCCATCGAATGTGAAATCGCTGCGGACGGCATTCTCCGATGGATGAAAGTCAGGCGTATAGGTAAAGCCGTCGAGCCCGTTGCGTGACCCGCAGCCATCGAGCAGGAATACAAGTATCAGCGGTAAGAAGATGGTCGTGATTATCTTATTCATTAGGTTGATTGTTTTATAAAAGTCTTAGCGTACCTCTATTTCATCCAGGAGGGTCTGCGCCGGCATCCCTTTCTTTCTTCCGGAAATGGCCCTGTCGTGACGGATGATATGGAATCTCACATAGCGGGCCTTCGTATCCGTCCTGAACGAGTAAACATATCTCCAATCGCTGTCCCCTGTTTTTTGCTGATCATAATGCCACTCCTGCCGGCCGATGGAGGTAAATCCTTTATTCTCTTTGGTGGAGACGAAACATTCCACGGAAGCAGGTGGTATGGTAGTTCCTCCTCCCCATAATGCTCCCAGGTCCACGGTGGAGATCTTTTTATTCTCGCCCAGGTCCACGGTTACATTGAATTCCTTTTGCGGCCATACCAGCCAGAACAGGTTCCGGGTGGCGTCATCCCCCCTGGCCCCATCCGTCAGCATGGACAGGTCATTGGAATAGAATTTATGAAGCCTTTCCGGCGGTATGCTGTCCACCATCACCTTTTTCCTGTAAGCCAGGTTGCCGATGGCTGCTTCATTGGAGGTCGTGAACAGGCAATTCCTCCTATAGTTATCCAGCGTATACCCATTCTCGTTGATATAGACGATACCGGCCTTTTTCAGGGTGGCGTAGAAATCTTCCAGCAATGCGTCCATCTTTTTATTCCGGACGGCGCCGGTGTTATCCCACCAGCCATCGGGACCGTACATATGATGCCTGGCGATCTCCATTTCGGCAAAGTTCAACGGCATCCGCGCCAGGTGTACGTGATCCGCAAATATGCCCTGTCCTTTTACGGCCTGCTCCGCCTGGTCGAAGAAGGCATTGTATTCCCGCAGAAGCTCAGGCGTCAGATAGGTATCCTGGTAATAGCTGGGCGGCGTGTTGATGATCAGCTTCTTTTTATCCTGTGTTTTTTCATAGGCATCCGTGATGCGGTCGATATATTTCCGGATGTAAGGGCCCCCTGCCCCATAATATGTCTTCAGGAATTCGTCTATCGTCGCGGAGACGTCTACATTCGGGTTCCAGGCAATATGAGAATAAAGATATAACCGCAGCTCGGCAAACTCCATCCCATAGTCGATGTTGCCCTGGATAAAGAATTCGTTGGCGCCCTTGCTTACCTGGTCTTTCACCTCGGGCTGTGCCATGAAGAGGCTGGGGTAGGGACATTGGTAATGGAAGTAGTCTA
>DASZVM010000392.1:0-6633 GCA_035547295.1 Puia sp.
AAGATTGTATCCGAGGCCAACACTATTATCACCCGGATACCCGGCTCGACCATGTCCGATGCCGACAGGAAGCTGACCGAAGCGCGTGCGCGGTTCTTCCGGGCGCTGGCTTACCGGACGCTGGCGTATCTGTATGGGGGCGTTCCGTTGTCGCTGGAAGAAGTGACCTCGCCCAAAACGGATTTTACAAGAGCGACTAAATCGGAGGTGCTCGATCAATGTATTACCGATCTTACATTCGCAAAGGACAATTTGCCGGCGATTACCAAAGTGCAGGATGGCGAGATCAGCAACCTGGTTGCATGCCATTTACTGGCCGAGGTCGATATTGCCGCGGGCAGGTTCCAGGATGCTGTGACGGCCGCCACGGTGGTCATCGGCAGCCCTGACGTCAACCTGATGCAGAACCGCTTTGGCGCCAAATCAACCGTTACTCCCGGCGATGTGTACTGGGACCTTTTTCAACGGGGCAATCAAAACAGGAAAGCCGGTAACCGCGAAGGACTATGGGTCATTCAATTCGAGACCGACGTACCAGGCGGCGGGAACGTATCGACCGCCATTGCCGGTTCTTACCAGGCGGAACGCCAATTTGCTCCACAGTTCTTAAATCTGCGGGTCGGAAGCAGCAAGGTCTCTCCCATATTGTACCCCGTAAGCGATTATTCAGGCGGAAGGGGGATCGGTTGGGCCATATCGACCACGTATTTCAGCGACTCCATCTGGCAAAGCGATTTTAATGACGACATCCGCAACGCCAATCATAATTTTGTGCGCATATATAAGGTGACCAATCCCGCACATCCATTGTATGGGCAAACGATCTCGACTATCAATCCGCCGCCGGGAATAACCGTGCCAAACCGGTATCTTTATGCTTATCAGTCCAAGGTCACAACGCCCGGCGATCATCCGGACGGACTGTTCGCCGATAAGACGAAGCTACTGCTGAAAGCTACCGCCGGGGGGACTTATACAGACCAGTATATGTTCCGTCTGGCCGAGACTTATCTGCTGCGTGCGGAAGCTTATTTCGACCTGAACGATCCGGCAAACGCCGCCGCGGATATCAACGTGGTCCGCGCCAGGGCCCAGGCTTCGCCGGTGGACCCCGCAGCCGTCAATATGGATTATATCCTTGACGAGCGTATGCGGGAGCTGGGTTCCGAGGAGAAAAGGAGATTGACCCTGATGCGGACAGGTCTGTGGTACGACCGGGTTAAGAGGTGTAACCCCTATTACAGCGATGCGCTGCCGAAATATAACGTATGGCCTATTCCCGCGGCCGAGATCGAGCGTACGGGCGGGAAGCTTGAACAGAACCCTGACTATTAAAGATATTTATGAAGAAATGTTTTTTATTCCTGCTGCTTTTACCGGCAATTACAAGCGTTAATGCACAGGGACTTAAGCCTGCAGAAAGAAAGATCGTACAACCCCCGGCTGATAAAGCTAAATTTCGGCTATATCTATTGGCCGGTCAGTCCAACATGGCCGGTCGCGGATACCCTGAACCCACGGATACGACGTCCAACCTCCGGGTGCTGAGATTAAACAAACAAGGCGAATGGGAGGAGGCTAAAGACCCGCTGCATTTTGATAAGCCGGTTGCGGGCGTCGGCCCTGGTCTTGAATTTGGAAAAACAATGGCCGGCGCCGATACATCGGTGGTCATCGGCCTGATACCTTGTGCCGTTGGCGGATCGGGTATCGACTATTGGCAAAAAGGCGCCTATTACCCGGCCACCAAGACCAATCCGTATGACGATGCCATTCTTCGGACAAAAAAGGCGATGAAAGCAGGCACGTTGACGGGAATATTGTGGCATCAGGGCGAATCGGACAGTAAGCCGGCCGAATGTTTGGTGTATGAAACAAAACTTAAGGCGCTGATAGCTGCTTTCAGGAAAGACCTGGGCATGCCGGCGTTGCCTTTTGTCGCAGGGCAGCTACCTGACTTTCAGATCTATAAGCAGGACAGCGCAGGGCATGCTACCGTAAATACGTCTGCCATAAAGGTAAACGAAGCGATAGCGGATGTAGGGAAAAGTGTACCGGATTATGGCTATGTAACCGCCGACAGTACGCGGCATCGCGGCGATGTAGTACATTTCGACGCGGCTTCTGCCCGTCTGATGGGAAGGAGATATGCCAGGGAAATGATCAGCCTCCTTAATAAGGATAAGAGACCTAATATCGTCGTCATACTGGCGGATGATATGGGCTATTCCGACGTCAGCTGTTTTGGTTCGGATATACAAACGCCCAATATCGATGAGATGGCCAAAGGGGGGCTGGTGATGACCAATTTTTATAATGCATCGCGCTGCTGTCCTTCGCGTGCTTCGCTGCTTACAGGTCTATACCAGCATCAGGCCGGCATAGGCGACATGGTTAACTCCCGTCCGCAGCCGGCCTATCAGGGTTACCTGAACGACAATTGCGTTACCATTGCCGAAGCATTGAAAACCGGCGGATATAATACCTATATGGCCGGCAAATGGCATGTGGGCGCCAGGCCGGAACACTGGCCGGTGAAACGGGGGTTTGATCATTATTTTGGGTTGATCGACGGCGCCAGCAGCTATTTTACGCCTACCCATCCTTACCGTCCTCATCAGCACTTAACGATAGCTTTGGATGACAAGCCATTTGAACCCGGCCCTGGCTGGTATTCCACCGATGCTTATGCGGACTATGCCATAAAATATATCAAGGATAATACATCCACCAACAAGCCTTTCTTTTTATACATGGCTTTTACCAGTCCGCACTGGCCGTTGATGGCCTTGCCGGAGGATATCAGGAAATACAAGGGCAGATATGTCGCTAAAGGCTGGGATAAGATGCGGGAGGAGCGTTTGCAACGCATGAAGGCGCTTGGCATCATCAGCAAGGATACCCGGCTCTCACCGAGAGATACGCATGTGCCGGATTGGAGCACATTGACCGAAGCTCAAAAAATAGATTGGGATGATAAAATGGCCGTTTATGCCGCCATGGTGGACCGTATGGACCAGAATATCGGCCGAATACGTGCAGCCTTAGCCGAAACCGGGGTTGCCGACAACACCCTGATCATGTTCCTGTCCGATAATGGAGCCAGCAGCGAGTATACGCGCGGACCGGGTTTTACTCCGGAGGTCAATGCCGCCAACGAGCTTCCCGCCAGCAATCCCGCATCGTTCACCGCATACGGTTTTTCGGGTGCGAATGTAAGTAATACTCCTTTTCGGCTGTTTAAGCACTGGGAGTATGAAGGGGGCACTGCCACGCCGTTCATTGCTTACTGCCCTGCCATTATCAGGCATCATCTCCAATCGGACCGGCCGGCCCATTTGATAGACCTGATGGCTACCTGCCTGGATGCAGCCGGGGTGGCATATCCTACCGCCTATAATGGGCACGCCATCCTTCCTACGGAGGGTATCAGTCTGCTGCCGCTGATGAGGGAGCAGCCCTGGAAGGGACATAGCGCGTTATTTTTCGAGCATGAGGGCAACAGGGCCGTTCGTCAGGGAGATTGGAAACTGGTATCGCAATACCCCGAGAACAAATGGTACCTGTATAATATCAGAACTGACCGGGATGAGATCAATGATCTAAGCCTCAAATATCCCCAGCGGGTGGAGGAAATGGCCGCGCTTTATGAACACTGGGCGGGTACACATGATGTAATGCCTTTTGAGGAGCTGGATAAGAGTAAGAAAAAGGAATAACCCTGTATTGGTGTTAATACAGCAGGTGTGCGATAAATTCATTGCGGAATTTGCCTTCCGGGTCCAGGCCGGCCGCCAGCTGCCGGAAGTCGTGGAGCTTTTCATAATGTTGCTGGAGTGTCGCCGGCGGCATGGTAAACAGCTTGCCCCAATGTGGCCGGGCGTTGAAAGGGGCCAGCTCTTTTTCGATGACGGGCAGCAGCCGGCTGACGGAAGGCCAGTCCGGTTTCCAGGTGAAATGGATGGCCACGGAATCCTGCTTCCTGCAAGGGCTCATCCATAAGCTATCGGCAGCGATGGTGCGGATCTCCGAGATAAAGAGATGGGGGCTGATCTGTTTGCCCAGCCGGGCGATGGCCGAAAATGCTTCCATGCCATGGCGGAACGGGACAAAATATTCCGTCTGCAGCTCTTCCCCGTTGCTGGGTGTAAAACCCATTTTAAAATGGGGCAGCCGTTCATGCCAGGGGCCGGGGACACCCATCTGCTCAGTACAATTTTCCGCGGAATTGGCCGCAATCGGGTGGAGGTTCCTGGTAGCCGCTTTTGCCCCATATAATTCCCCGGCAGGCGCGGGCCCCTGATCTACCCTGCTTTTTACCCAGACCTCGTTGACAGCATCTGTTTTCCAGTCCGTGAAAAGGCTGACGCTATAGCCTGCTGCCATGACCTTTTCAAAGTTGGCTTTCAACTGTGTTACGGGCAGCTGTTCAAAGACGTTTTGCCGGACGAGATACCGTGGCTGGACGGCCAGCGTCACCTTGGTTACGATGCCCAGCGCGCCCAGACCGACGACAAAGCCGTTGAATGCTTCACCGTCCTTTTCCTTTGAAAGATGTTTTACCTCCCCGCCGGCGGTAACAAGCTCAAGAGCGGTGACGGCCGCCGCCAGGTTCCCATTATCTACACCCGAGCCATGGGTGGCCGTGGTGATGGACCCTGCCACGGAAATGTGCGGCAAGGATGCCAGGTTGTGCAAGGCATAGCCTTTCCCGTCCAGGTAAGGGGCCAGCTCTCCATATTTTATACCTCCTTCTACCGTTACCGTCAGCGTGCTGGTATCCAGGGCCACTACCTTATTCAGATCGCGTGTAGAGATAAGATGGGCGTTGCTGTCGGCAATCCTGTTAAAGCAGTGTCTTGTACCCAGGGCCCGGTATTTTGGCAGCTGTTTTACCAGACGCTGTACCTCTTCTACGTGACGGGGATAGTGGACCTGGTCCGTGCTGTATTCGACGTTGCCGGCCCAGTTCTTTAGCCTGCCGTCCTGCTGCTGATCCATGCCGGGAAGAAAAGTATTACCCGCCGCCGCGGCGGAAGACAGCTGTATAAAGGTTCGTCTGTTCATAAGACTAAAGTTAAGCGAAAATCGTCGACGAAGGGCCCTGGCGGGAGATATGTGTCTTTGTCGTTTTTGGCTGATTGTATGGAGGCTGTAATGGGGCGCCCGGCCACTTTTCAAATGACGGGGCTTTTGAGCGGGTAGCTTCGGGGTATAAAAAAACTTTCAGGTTATGAAAAAGATCATCATCGCAGGGTTTATCCTTTGGCTGTCCACTGTCCTGCCGGCCACGGCGCAGAAAAGCATACATCCCATTCCCCGCTGGGTATCCGGCAAAGGCTATTGGGTAGTGCAGAAGGATGCCGATTCCTGTATCGTATATTTCTATAACAATGATAACCAGCTGGTGTACAGGGAGAGAGTAACGGGCCGGTTGCATGTCGAACGGAAAAGGACCAAAATATGGCTGACAAAGGAGCTGGAGCAGGCGGTGACGGCCTGGGAGAACAGGAACGACCCGTCAAAAGCCATTGGTCGACAAAACCCGTCTTTATATCGACAAATGATGGGTGGCGACCCAGGTCTGTCGGGGTATTAGTAAATTTGGAGAGATGGAGAATTATCCGTTCATATTTTCAAATGAATTTCGCTACAGGTGGCGGCGGCATGTAGTGTTTTGGGCGGTATGGTGGTTTGCGCAGGCGATCCTTTATTCATTTTCGCCTTCATTTGCGCGACTTGGATATTTTCAGGGTGTGAAGATGTCGGCGGTGGATGCGCTCGTCTACCTGGCGCCCCACATGTTCCTTTCGTATTCCCTGATGTACTTTGTGATCCCCAGGTTTGTCGTGAAGGGAAGATATGTGACCACTGCCCTGCTGGTGTTAGGTCTGTTCCTGGTCACCGCATTCATATCGGCCCTGGAAAGCGCCTATCTTCTCGACAGGGCCCGGTACTGTTTAATGGGAACTCCCGGTCCTGCCGATCATTATGCCCCCGCCAATTTCTTTATGAGCCTGATGGCGGGACTTCGGGGAGGCATCACCATCGGTGGGGTGGCAGCAGCCATCAAGCTGATGAAGTACTGGTACGTCAAACAGGCCCGTAACCTGGAGCTGCAGAAGGAGAACATCGCCTCCCAGCTGCAACTGCTGAAGGCGCAGGTACATCCACACTTCCTTTTCAACACTTTGAACAACGTATATTCCCATGCCCAGGTGGCGTCTTCCTCGACACCCGTGCTTATCGCGGGACTCTCCGATCTTTTACGCTATATGCTGTACGAGTGCGACAAGCCCCTGGTGCCGCTGGAGAAAGAGCTGAAGATGGTGCAGGATTATGTTTTACTGGAAAAGGTACGGTATGGAAATAAACTGGATGTGAATATCCAGATAGCCGGCAATACAAAGGGTGCTTATATCGCTCCCCTGCTGCTGTTGCCTTTTATAGAGAACTGTTTTAAGCATGGCACCAGCCAGATGCTGGAGCAGCCATGGGTGACCCTGCAGATCGTCATCGAGGAGGACTGGATGAAGATGAAGCTGGTGAACGGAAAGGCGCCCGGCATATCCACAGCTGCCGGCGGCATCGGGATCGCCAATGTGGTAAAGCGGCTGGAGTATATGTACCCCG
>DASZVM010000393.1:0-4376 GCA_035547295.1 Puia sp.
GGGCACCGGCAGGTTCAACGACAATTCCATCTACAAACCATACTGGACGACGGACAACCCAAGCAACGTATATCCTTCCGCCTATTTCGCGGGAGACGGCAGGTTCCTCGGACTTCAGTCAAGGGCCTTTGTGCGGATACAGGACGTGTCGATTGCTTATTCGATCAATGCAAGCTGGCTAAGACAAAACCACATCAATGGCGTTAGGATATATGCGGCCGGCAGGAACCTCGCAACCTTTACCAAATGGGTGGGTGGCGATCCTGAAACAGGTACTACCGTGCAATCGAATACTTTTCCTGTAGCAACTACCTATTCATTTGGCGCGAATATCAGTTTTTAAGCAATTAATATTTTTCGACATGAAACATATATATACCCTTCTGCTGATGCTGTTGCTGGCATCTGCAGGCTGTAAAAAGATGGATGATAAATTCCTTGAGACCAACCCGGAAACCTTTTATACCGTAGATAATATTTTTTCAACCTCCGCCCAGGTAGACCAGGCCGTCATTGCCATTTACTCCCAGCTAAGGGATCTATGGGCCAATCCAAACGAGGAGAACTGGATCTTTGTGTTCAGGGGCAATGGCACCGATATGCTGGATGTCCCCAGCATCAGACGGTCCAATTCGTTCAACAACTATGGTACCATCAATGCCAACCATGCCAATTTTTATAGCGCGTTCAGCATCTGGTACCAGATCATCGCAAAGGCCAACCTGGCTATCTACAGCGCCGGGCTTCCCAACATCAGCTGGGCCTCGGACGCCGATAAGAAGTACACGCTTGCCCAGGCCCGTTTTTTCAGGGCCTTTGCCTATCGCAACCTGGCCGAGCTTTTTGGCGGTGTGCCCATCGTGACCGATGTTACAAAAGTTGCCCGGTATGATTACAAACGTGCTACCCGTGTGGAAACCTACCAGTATGCCATCGACGAATTGCAGGCCATCGAAAATGACCTGCCCGAAGTGACCGCCGTCGGCGGACGGCTGGTGAGAGGCGCTGCCCAGCATAACCTGTGCGAGCTGTACCTGGCCTTGGGCACCCAGCTGGCGGCAGAGGGCAATTCCTCCGCAGCACAGGCCGCATTTACACAATCGATCGCTTATGGCAGCAAGGTCATCGACGGCGGGACCTATTCCCTGATGAAGACCCGCTATGGGGCACGAAAGACAGAAGCCCAGGGGAATGTGTACTGGGACCTTTTCCAGGAAAATAATGTCAACTACCAGGACGGGAATAAAGAGTGCATATGGGCCATACAGATCGATTATGCGGCCTACAGGGCAGAAGACCCCCGGTCGAAATTACCCTACTCGCGTACCTATGGCCCTGTATTCCGCAACGGCGCTCCTGCACACCTGCAGGGCACGGGCGTAGATGTGGGCGGCCGTGGTATCTCGGATCTGGCGCCTACCATGTATACCAGGGACAGCATCTATTCAGGTCAATGGGCCGATGACATGAGGAATTCCGAGATCGTATATCGCAGGACATTTTTGGGCAATGTCCCTACATCGCCTTACTATGGCATACCGGTTCCCTGGTCTGTATTGTACGACAACATGGATGATCAGAGCCTTGACTACCCCGTGAGCTGCAAGATCGCAACCGATAAGTACACAGGCCTGGCTGATGGGGAGAACATGAGCAATCTCTTCCGGGATGATTACTTTATCCGTTTGCCGGAAACCATCCTGCTGCGCGCCGAAGCCAAACAACGAAACGGCGACAAGACAGGTGCGGCCGCTGATATAAATTTGCTGCGGGATCGCGCCAATTGTGGCTATAAAGTAACGGCTGCCGATATGGACGACAATTTTAATATGATACTGGATGAGCGTGCCCGTGAGCTGGTGTATGAAGAGTGCCGCTGGAATACCCTGCTGCGGATGGGAGGGACGATTGCCACCGACCGTATAAAAAAATATGCATTCTGGCCGGAGGCAAAGGCTACCTTGAATTTTCAATATAACTTGTGGCCCATTCCCCAATTGGTGATCGATGCCAATAAAGATGTAAAACTCGAGCAGAATCCCGGATGGTAATTATGATAAGATACATATTCTCCCTGGCCGGCGTAATGATATGCCTGCCCCTGATAGCGCAAAGGATCGACTATTCATTGCACACGTCCGATACGCTGCCCTATGCTGCCATACAAAAGGGCTTTGCGCATCCGCCCCCCGAAGCAAGGCTGCGATGCTATTGGTGGTGGTTGAACAGCATGGCCACCAAAGCGTCCATTACCCGCGACCTGGAGCAAATGAAGGCCAATGGCTATGGAGGCGCGTCCATTGTAGATGCCGGGAGCTCGAATTACACCGTGGCGTATAAGACCCAGGCAGGACCGGTATTCATGAGCCCCGCCTGGATGGAACTGTATAAACATGCCGTAAAGGAAGCCCAGCGGCTTGGCATAGAGCTGAGCGTCAACGTACAAAGCGGCTGGAACCCCGGCGGCCCCACGATCACCCCCGAGCTGGCCCTGAAAGAGGTCGCCTGGTCCGAAGTGACCGTAGACGGTGGCCATAAGATACAGGTGACGCTGCCCCAACCGCCATCTAAGCTGTTGTACAGGGATATTATAGTACAGGCATTCAAACAGCCGGCCGGTATGCCATTAAAGGACAGCGCCATCAAAAACTGGGGTATCAAATCCTTCCGTCAGTCTTTTGGTTTCAGAGGCACCTATCCTTTATATAAGCTGCGTGAAGAATATCCCGGTACGGAGAACAGGGAAGGCATAAAAAAAGAAGATATCATCGATCTTACGGCCCAATGTAAAGACGGTGTATTGACCTGGGACGCGCCGGAAGGTACATGGACTGTCATCCGGTACGGATGGACCTGTACAGGCGCCAGTACCTCCACCAATAGTGACGGATGGAGCGGGCTGTCGCTGGATCACCTGAACCCGCAAGCCTTTAAGAAATTCAGCGACGATGTGATCATTCCGCTGATCAGTACGGCCCGGGCCGCGGGTAACAGCGTTCATTTTTTACAGACCGACAGCTGGGAAATGGGCAACGTAGGCTGGACAAATAACTTTCCGGCTGAGTTTAAAAAATTCAGAGGGTATGATATCTGGCCGTACCTGCCTGTGCTGGCCGGCCGCGTGGTGGGGACGGTAGACCAGAGTGACCGCTTCCTCCATGACTACCGGCAGACGGTGGGCGATTGTATCGCTGCCTATCATTATCAGCTGTTCAGCGATCTGGCGCATGCCAATGGCATGGGTATCCATCCCGAATCGGGCGGTCCTCATTCCGCGCCTGTCGATGCGTTGAAAGTAATGGCCATCAGCGACTTTCCCCAGGGAGAGTTCTGGGCTACGTCCAATACCCATAGAGTAAAAGATGACGAAAGGCTGGCCGTAAAACAAAGCGCCAGTGTCGCGCATACCAACGGGAAAAGGTTTGTGGGTGCGGAAGGGCCTACCAGCATCGGGCCTCAGTGGGAGCGGGCACCAAGGGAGCTAAAGGCGAACATCGATCGTGTATTCTGCTCAGGCGTGAACAGGATCGTATGGCATACGTTTACTTCCTCACCCAAAGAATTCGGTCTCCCCGGAAATGAATACTTTGCCGGTACCCACCTGAATCCAAACGTTACCTGGTGGGGACAGGCGGGTGATTTTATCAGTTATCTCAACAGGTGCAGCTACCTGCTGTCGCAGGGGTTGTTTGTGGGAGATGTGCTGTATTACTATGGGGATGATGTTCCTTCGTTTGTTTTCATAAAGGAAGATATCAAAGACCTGGCGTTTGGCCATGACTGGGACAAATGTTCGAAAGATGCGCTGTTGAACAGGATCTCTGTAAAGGACAAAAGACTAATGTTTCCCGATGGCATGAGCTACCGCCTGCTGGTGCTCCCCAATGAAAATGCCATCGACCTTGCCGTATTGCGCAAGCTGGAGACCCTGGTAAAGGAAGGGTTGACCATTGTGGCGCCGCGTCCCGTAAAAGCAACCTCGTTAACGGACTTCCCCGCCGCTGATAAAGAGATCCATGCTATCGCAGCCCGCATGTGGGGAGCTATCGATGGCGTCACGGTCACCGAAAATAAATATGGTAAAGGAAAAGTGATCTTTGGCAAGGGTGTCAACACCGTTCTGGAAGAGATGAAAGTGCTGCCCGATTTCTCATTTACGAGCACCCGGGAAAACACCGCGCTCGACTATATTCACCGTACAGGGAAAGGAATGGATATTTACTTCGTGGCCAACCGTTTTGGTAAAAAGGGCATCGATAATTTCGAGTTCCGGTATGACCCTTCGCTTCCCGACCGGTATGAACAGACGGAATGTGCATTCAGGGTGACAGGTATGGTGCCGGAGCTATGGGACCCGATGACAGGGGAGGAGCAGG
>DASZVM010000394.1:0-5069 GCA_035547295.1 Puia sp.
TCATTATATTTCCGGATCATGGGACACAGGAAGGCGGAGGCCTGGGCGGCGGCGGTATCGGGATCGGGCAGCGGGAGTATTTCCACGGAGACCCATCCATCATAACCTGCTGTCAGGAGGCTGCTGAATATTTCTCCGAAATCAGTATCTCCCTGACCCGGGGCCAGGCGGTTGTGGTCGGCAAGGTGTATATACCGGATATGATCGATGTGACGGACGAGGGTAGGACCGATCTGTCCGTCCTCGAGATACATGTGATATACGTCCGGCATCAGCATCATATTGGGCATATTTATTTTTTTCATGAGGGCGGCCCCTTCTTCCACATTGTTGATAAAATCGATCTCGGTGTGGTTGACGGGCTCCAGGATCAGCATTACATCTTTTTGCATGGCATAACGGCAAAGGTCGCGGCTGACCTCGATGAACAGCTGTTCCACCTCTGTCCTGTTCCTGTTCCCAATGGGGCCTCTTACGCGCCCGATGTTTACGGTCTTTCCAAAGACGGCGGCCAGGTCGATCAATTCCCTGAATATGCTTTTTACCTCTTCCCTGATCCGGGGATCTTCATGGGTAAGGCTTAAGTTGCCATCGGCATATACCTGTCCGGTGGAGATAGACGATACTTCCAGGTGGTTTTCTTGCAGCAGCTGCCGCAGACGGATGGTGTCTATTTCGTGGGCTCTTTTCAGGGCCAGCTCGACCCCATCGAAGCCAAGCCGGGCCGCTTTGGGGATACACTCTTCAAATCCTCTGAAAACGACGAAGGCGCTGGGTAAGGCATGTGTATCAGCTATGGCGATGGACAATTTCATGTTGTGGCGTTATTTTTCGTATGATGATAAAAATGAGTAAAAAGCTTAAAGGATGCAGCACGCCGGCGATCAGGAATGCCGGGTCATAGCCGAACCGTTGGATGACATAGCCGATGACGAGGCTGAACAGCATGGCTCCGTAGGTGCCGACGCAACCCATGAGGCCGGAGACCGAGCCTATTACCCGGGAAGGGAACATGTCGGCTGCCAGGGTTTGCACGATGGTAGACCAGAACTGGTGTCCGAACATGGCCATGCTAAAAAATACGATTGCCATATTCAGGGAAGCATTGGTGATGAACAGCGAGGCAGGCAGCAAGGCTGCTGAAATGCCGAGGGGTATTTTTCTGGCCAGGTCCAGGGTAAACCCCTGTTTCAACAGGAAACCGCTGAGCCATCCGCCGATGAGGCTGCCTGCTCCGGCGAAAGCATAGGGTATCCAGGCATACGCGCCAATGCCTTGTATATTCAATCCTCTTACGTCGTTGAGGTATTTGGGCAGCCAGAAGATAAAGAAGAACCAGCCTGCATCGGTGAGGAATTTGACGGTCATCAGCCCCCAGACCTTGCGATAACGGAAGAGGTTTAGCCAGGGTATGGGCGAGTCGCCGGCGGGCTGACTGCTGACGGCCGGTGGAGTGTACCGGCGCCACCAGAAGAGTACCCAGATGATGCCGGACATGCCTGTGATAAAAAAGGCCCAGCGCCAGCTGAGGAAGGATATTATAAGAGCAATGATGGTAGGCGCCAATACCGCGCCCAGGCTGGCGCCCGTGTTAAAAATGCCGAAGGCGAGCGATCTTTCCCTGACGGGGAACCATTCGGATATGACCTTTGCGGCGCCGGGGAAACCACCGCCCTCGCCTATGCCCAGGAGGAAGCGTGCAATGGCGAGCCCGGCTACGCTGCCGACCAGTCCCTGGGAAGCGCTGGCAATCGACCACCAGGCGATCATGATCGCATACCCTTTACGGGAGCCCATGACATCTATTACCCGGCCGCCTATTGCATACATGGTGCCGTAGGCCAGGAGGAACAGGCTGTTGATAAGGCCATATTGTCCGTCCGTCACGGGTATGGCCCTTCTCAATTCGCTTATGAGGATTGAAAGGCTCTGCCTGTCGAAGTAGCTGATGGCGGCCGCAAGCGCGATCATACCGGCGATGTACCAGCGAAATTTATTTGTTTGCAAACGGCAATCGTTTAAGACCAGGATGCGCCAGTCAGGCTTTCTCCCAGGTGTTCTTTACAAAATCCACTGCTGCCCTTACCCCGGCAAGACCCTGGTTGCCCCATTCCTCCAGGCATAGCCAGCCGTCGAATTTTTTTGATCTCAGATAGCTGAAGATCTCTTTATGCGGCACGAGCCCTGTGCCGAGGGCAACGGGGTCCATTTTGCCTTTTGTAGCCGTTTCGGCGACATGGATGGTCTTTACCTTGTCGATGACCTTATCCAGCACTTCAAGGGTATCGTCGGCGCCTGCCACCAGGATATTGGCAGTATCGAAATTTATTCCGATGGAAGTATCTTTCAGCTGTGCCGCTATTTCCAAAAATATGTCCGGCGGATTGCTGAAATCCATATAGTCCCAGGCGCCGGGTTTGGAATGATCCTCGTATAACAGGGTAATGCCATATTTATCGCTGATGGGAGCGGCAGCTTTCAGATGCTGTACGGCCCACTCGATGCCTTTCTCCCGGCTGGTGTTGGGATGGGCCTGTCCTGCCGTGACCCTGAGAAAGCGTGCGCCCACGGCGGATGCAAGGGCGATGTCATGTACGAGGAAATCGAACTCCCGCTGTCTTTGCAGGGGGTCGGGATGCGTGAAGTCGGGATAGGTCGTTACCATGACCAACGGGATCCCTTCCTCTGCGATTTCTTTTTTGAACTGATCGATATAGCGGGGCGTATGGTTCTTCAGCAGGATCAACCCCAGGTCGAACCCGTCCAGGCCGATGCCCTTGCAAAAGCGCGCATATTCCTTCGTTGAGAGCTCGCCATTCAGGATGGCAGGGAACATGGATACTGACAGACAACTCATTTTCATAGTAAGAATGATTTTATATTGATCTTATGGTTTTCCAAAGCTGGTGACGAGCCCGCCATCCACGTAAATGATCTGTCCGTTGACGAAATCGGCAGCCTTGGATGCGAGGAATACGGCGGCGCCTACCAGGTCTTCGGGTGTCCCCCACCGTCCTGCGGGCGTTCGGCTGATGATATAATCGTTCAGCGGATTGCCGGCTTCGCGATAGGAGGTATTGATGGGCGTTGCAATATACCCTGGCCCGATGCCGTTTACCTGGATATTGTAAGGCGCCCATTCGGTGGCCAGGTTTCGGGTGAGCATTTTCAATCCTCCCTTGGCGGCTGCATAGGCGGTCACGCTATCGCGTCCCAGCTCGCTCATGAGCGAGCAGATATTGATGATCTTGCCCTGTCTGCGCCGGATCATGCGACTACCGGCATATTTCGACAGCAGGAAGGGCGCTGTCAGATCAGTGAGCAACACTTCCTGCCAGTCTTCCATGGACAGATGCTCGGCCGGGGCACGTCGTATGATACCTGCATTGTTCACCAGGATATCGATGGGACCGATGGTCTCCTCGATATGAGTGACAGCCTTATCGATGGCAGCCGGATCAGTGATGTCGAACAATGCGCCATGTGCCGTAATACCTGACGACCGGAGCGCTTCTACAAAACCTTTAAGCTTTTCAGGGTTACGGGCATTGACGACGAGCTCAGCGCCGGCCGCAGCCAATCCCTTCGACAGGGCTGCACCGATGCCTTGGGTACCGCCTGTGACCAGGGCTCGCTTTCCCTGCAGGCTGAATAATAATGACGACATAGGATGTTAATATACAGTTTAAGGCTGTATAGCCAATCGGTACGGTCTTTTTGCTGCATTACATTACCGGATATGAAGGTAATCGCATAGCACACGGGGCCGATGACGGCAATTAGCCACTCAGTTAAGTATTTTATCCGGTTTGCAGGGAAAATGGGTCGGCATCGGCTAAAATTGAAGAGGCGGGCTGTTTTAAAAAGTTATGCTGGTATTGTCCCGGTGTGAGGCCCGTGATCTTTTTGAACTGGTTTGAAAAATGGTTGAAATGATTGAACCCTGTCTGGAAGCACACTTGTGAAATGGATAGCTTGTTATCGATGAGCAGCTTGCAGGCGTGACCGATCTTTACCTCATTGAGGAACTGGACATAGGTCTTATTGGTCCTGGATTTAAAATAGCGGCAAAAGGCGGTAGGGCTCATACAGGCCTCCGCGGACACTTCTTCCAGGGTGGGGTTACGGGTATAATTGTCCATGATGAACTGATATACTTTATTGATACGTTCGCAATCATCGGCGTTTACGTTACTGGTGAATGCGTTGCCCGACAGCAGCTGGTATTCGTTTGTACGGGCCATGAGGATGAGAATGTTCAGCAGATCGAGGATGCGTTCCATCCCATCGCTGCGTTCCTTCAGCTGCAGCATGCGTCTGCTGACCTCATCGCGGACAGCGCCTGTCAGCTTCATGCCTTGCCGTGCAAGGGTCAAAAGACGCCGGACGGGAGCCATATCCGGCAAGCTGAGGAATGCATCTCCCAGGAAGCTCTCTTTGAAGTAGATGACAGTGGCCTTTGACAGTATGCCTTCCTTTTTCTGATAATATTCTTCATCGCTGCGATAGAGGTGCGGGATATTCGAACCAAAGAAAACGAGGTCGCCCGGCTGAAAACGTTCGATACAATCACCGACAAACCGGATGCCTGTGCCTTGCTGCACGAGCATCAGCTCGCATTCGGGATGGAAATGCCAGGATGGAAAAAAATGAGGCTCATTCACTTTCATGACATGGAAAGCATTGTTCTGCCTGGGTTCTACAATCTTCAGCAAAGGTTTCATGAGCTACGATTATAAAAAAATTAAGCGACAATCTACGGAATTAGCGAATTATTTTTTGGAAATATAAAAATTATTGTAGTTTAGCGCTGCTGCATAGCTAACTCTTTCGCTGCATTTACATTCCCGCATCATCATCATTACAACTCCAAATTAAACTTTTCTAACGATGAAAGCGCTATGCTGTATGCTATGCTTAATGCAATTGTATCTTATCGTACCTGTATATGCACAGGGCCCTATAACGATAAGAGGGGTGGTGACTAATAAGACGGGAGAGCCGCTGTCTTCGGTAACAGTGACGGACAGGAGCAGCAAGACGTCCGTGCTCACGGATGAGCAGGGGAA
>DASZVM010000395.1:0-7966 GCA_035547295.1 Puia sp.
TGCCGAGATTGGAGGGGAATACGATGGAGGGGGGCCTGGCATTTGATGGTCTGGGCGCGATTGCCAATCTGGTGGTATCACCGGGTGCCACGGAAGGTCTGCCGGCTGCGGAAGGGTTCGACCCCACTCATCAGGACCCGAGATATCTCCTCAACTGGAAACGCCTGGGAAAAGATAACCACCGAACGTCGTGGCCTGGTCAACATCACCCGTCGGCTGGGAAGATCGCAGAGCCGCCGTTTTGTCTGGCTGAAAAAGAAGATCCGTGTGGCCGCCGGCCAGACGCGCCGGGTCAGTCTGGGGTTCAGCGATGAAGTGTGGGTATTTATCAACGGTCAGCTGGATTATGTAGATAAGAATATTTATATGGACCCGATCCGTAAAGAGCCGGACGGCAGATGCAGCCTGGAGAACGCCGGCTTTAACCTGCCCCTGAAAGCAGGGGGTCAACGAGATCCTCATCGGGGTAGCAAATGATTTTTATGGCTGGGGTATCATCGCAAGGCTGGATACCATCGAGGGAATGGAATTCCTGAATGATTAAGGTGTATGGATTCTTCGTATCTTTTGGAGCATGAATGTTTATTTTATTGCCGGCATGGGTGCGGACAAAAGGTTATTCAGACATATCCGTCTGCCGGAAGGATACGAGATGCGATTTGTGGATTGGGTCAAACCCGGGGAGGATGAAACGATCCCTGCCTACGCGGCCAGGCTCACTGCCCAGATAGACATTTCCCGGCCTTTCGCGCTGGCAGGTGTATCGCTGGGCGGTATTATGGCAGTGGAGATCGCCAAACTTCACCCCGCAGTGGCTACGGTCATTATCGGGTCCATACCCTTGTCCGCACAGCTGCCGGGTTATTATCATACGCTGGGAAGGAGACTTGGTCTGCTGAACGTGCTGCCGGGCTCCTTCTTTAAAGGCGCCGCCTCTGTAAAACGGTTTTTTACCCGTGAAACAGCGATGGATAAACAATTGATATGGCAAATGATCGACGAGGCGGACAGTGAGTTCCTCATCTGGGCCATGCGGGCTGTATTGAAATGGGAGAACAAAGAGCTGCCCCCGTCACTCTGGCATATCCATGGTTCCCGGGATATCGTGTTCCCCATCGGCCTGACCCGCCCCAGTCATAAGGTACCGGGTGCGGGACATTTGCTGGTGATGACACATGCGCCAAAAGTAAATGCCATCCTTCAGGAAGCGCTTTCCACCCGGGCCATGGCCACCCTGTAGAATTCATAACCTCTTAATATATTTCTTCTTTCCGGGATGTATTGCTGTCTGTAATCAGCTGCGCCGGTGTCTTTTATCAGCTGCAGCCCCAGATCGGACAGATAGCCGGACAACTCCGCTGGGGAGAACCCAAAAGTCCATTGTTCCTCAATGGCCTCCAGGTCCTGTATCAATCGCTCGGCTCCAAAAAAGACCGAAGGCTCCTCCAACACTTTCTTATCGACATATGTAAAAATAACATAGGACCCTTTGGCAAATTTTCCTGCCAGGCTAAATACCGCATCGATGGCTTCTTGTTGGAGATAGTTGGTGACGCCTTCCCAGATCAATACGGTCCGTAGCGAAAGATCCACCTCCTGCTCCTTAAAAAGGGCCGCAAGACTTTGCCGGTTGAAGTCGATGGACAGATAGCGCGTATTGGAAGGAAGAGAGCCGGCCTGCCGCCGGAGTATCCCCAGCTTGCGGCTGGCCGTATCAGGGTGGTCTATCTCGATGACCCGTAATTCCCGCAGATATTGTAGCCGCAGGTTCCTGCAATCAAAGCCCGCCCCGAGGATGATCACCTGTTGAGCTCCTTCTCCGGCAGCCCCTTCCAGCAGATCATCGATAAGACGGGTCCGTGCGATCCCCGAGGCCAGCGCCCCCGGGATCCTGCGCTGGATAAGATGATAGAATAAACGCTCTGCCGGTGAAAAGGGAACCAGCCGGCACAACAGCCGATAGCCGGGGTTGAGGAAATGGATGGCATAGGGGTCGGAGAAGAGGCGCCGGCCGCGAGGCCTCCGGGTTTCCATGGCCCTGTACAAAGCCATATATTGCGCGGTCCTGCTGGGGGAATCCTTTTTCATATAACAAAGGTACCAGGCGCCTGCGGCAAGGTCAATGAACCCGGGTTAATTTCCGTCTTATCCTGCTCAGGGCCTGTGGGGTGATGCCGATATAGCTGGCCAGGTATTTCAGGGGCACGTGCTGCAGGAGATGAGGATGATCTTTCATCAGGCCGAGATACCGCGTGGGAGCATCATCCTTTAAAAAAGACATCTGCCTTTTGTTTTTTCGTATGTACAGCTGTTCGGCAGCCAGCCGCCCGACCCTGTCCCCCACGGATGTCATGGCATACATCTCCTGGAGATCATCGTACCCCATGCTCCATAGCTCGACGTCCGTCAGCGTCTCGGCGGCATACCATACAGGGGTGCGTGTAATAAAGGAATCGTAAGCCGTCGCAAAAGAGTTCTCAAAAGCGATCTCGAATGTAATGTCCTTTTCTCCATCCATGACAAAATAGCGGATGATGCCGCTGTCGATAAAGTTGACATAGTTCTCCACTGTACCGGAAGAAAGGATAAGGTCTTTTTTCCGGAAGGTCCTGGGCTGCAGGCGGGAGACGAAGAATTCCCAGTCTGCTGCCGGCAACGGACTGTATTGCTCCAGATATTTCTTTAATTTTGTGTACTCCAATTCTTACGAAAAATTAACACAATCCCTGTAAATGGCAAATCCTTATATCTCCTTATTACAAACGGCCTGGCGTTATGCCCGCAGGGAAAAAAGAAAATATATCCTTGTTTACGCCATGTTTGCCGGCGCCAACCTGGTCTACGCCATGAACCCCCTTCTCTTTGGATGGTTTATCGATAAGATCCAGTTCAACAGCAGCCACGTGCTGCACTACGCGCTGCTCTATGTCGGCGGCTATATAGGATTGAAATTCCTCCAATGGTGTTTCCACGGGCCGGCCCGCGTGATGGAAAGGACGCTGGCCTTCCATCTCAGCCGCAATTTTCTCCAGGAGAAATACCACCAGGTGGTGCACCTGCCCGTGAAATGGCACCAGGACCATCACAGCGGGTCCACCATCAACCGCGTCAGGAAAGCTTATGAAGCCCTGCGGGAATTTTTCGATAGAGGCTTCATGTATGTTTACGCGGTGGGCAAATTCGTTTTTTCCGTCACTGCCATGCTCTATTTTTCACCGCTGTACGGCAGTATTGCCGTCATCCTGGGCATGTTCACCATCTTTATCATCCGCACATATGACAAGCCGTTTGTCAAAGCCCTGGATGAGGTCAATGAAAAGGAACATATCGTTTCAGCCACGCTTTTCGACAGCCTGTCCAATATCATTACGGTGATCACCCTCCGGCTGGAGAAAAGCATGGAAACAGGCCTTATGGGGAAGGTGTGGAATATCCTTTCTCCTTTTCGCAGGAGCGCTATCGTCAATGAATGGAAATGGTTCACGGCTGAAATGCTTATCGTCTGTATCTACGCCACGATAGCTTTTGGGTATATCTACCAGCATTGGACGCCAGGTACGGCGTTCCGCCTGGGCGGCCTTACCACCTTGCTGCTGTATGTGAATCAATTCACCAGCGTTTTCCAGGACATCGCCTGGCAGTATACCGACATCATGCAATTCCATACCAATGTGCAGACGGCAGCGGGCATCACCACGGCTTATGAGCAGCAGCACCGGCCGGATGACCCGGGATCGCTGCCTGAACACTGGAAGACCATCGGGATACAACAGCTGAATTTCTCGCATAACGCCATTTATGACAGCGGCGCCCATGCTCAAAGTCTCCATAACCTGCACCTTCGTATCCAGCGGGGACATCGTATTGCGCTGATAGGCGCCAGCGGCAGCGGTAAGTCTACTCTTTTGTCCCTGCTGAGGGGGCTTTACAATCCCGAGCCGGGCATGGTGCTTACCGTGGACGGACGGCCGGAAGAGCTGGGCAGGCTGAATGAGTCCGTTACGCTCTTTCCCCAGGAACCGGAGATATTCGAGAATACGCTTGCCTATAATGTAACATTGGGGCTGCCTTTTACGGATGAAGAGATCATGCAGGTATGTGACAGCGCTTATTTTTCAGAGGTCATCCGGCAATTGCCCCAGGGACTGGCTTCGGATATACGGGAAAAGGGCGTCAATCTTTCGGGAGGACAAAAACAAAGACTGGCCCTGGCCAGGGGGATCCTTGCTGCCCGGGACAGCGACCTCATCCTGCTGGACGAACCCACCAGCAGCGTGGACCCACGCACGGAAGCACTGATCTATGAAGGGCTTTTTAAAGCTTTTGCAGACAAGGCCATTATCTCATCCATGCATCGTCTGCATCTGCTGGGCCGGTTCGACTACGTATATATCCTCAATCGTGGCCGCATCGTGGATGAGGGCACATTCGAATATCTGCGTGACAACAGCCCCGTCTTCAACGACCTGTGGCGCCATCAAAAGGACAATGCTTCATTTAATGCATGAGACCGGGGACTACCGGGCATCCGCCCGCAGTAAGCTGTCGCGTGTGCAGATGTACAGCGTGGAGGACCCGTAAGGCATTTGAATTTTTTGTGTGCTGTGAAAACCGGCTCTTTTGAACAAGGCGTTGTTCCACTCATTCTCTGTATCGATGTCCGCTACGATCCTGCCTGCTTCGGGAAAGGAGAAAAAATATTCCAGACAAGTCCTTACAAGAAGGATCATATCTTGCTGGACAGCCAGCGGCGCCGGCGCCATCTGCATGCGGTAATCGCCCGGGCGGGCATTGTAATACAGGCTGATGGCATCCTGCTGCGTTTTGCAAACCTCTATCTGGCAGACAGGGACGTCGTTGATCAGACCCATAAAAGGCTGGGCAAAATCCGACTCGATCATAGTGGCATAGAATTCCTCCATCTCATGAGGAGATTGGAGATGGGACAGCAGGAGACCCGCATATTCCTGGCTCATCCATTTGTAAAGGACAGGCAGGTCCGTGGCTATACACAACGGACGCACAGAGATCTTTAACTGTCTGTCAGGGGACCCGGTAAAGATGAAGTCTCTTTCAATGCCTGTGGGCAGAAGGGAAGTACAAAGCCTCGCGGCAGCCTCCTGTATAAGAACAGGAGAAGCAGGAGCCGAGAACAATGCTGTAGGTTTGGTTGACATGATGCTTGACAATTTGATGATTTAAGGATCATTCCATTGCTATGCATGTTAACCAGAGCTTATTAACTTAACGAAGAGACAGGTAGCAGGGGTTGCCCGGTGTTGCGGATCTTCAGGCTTGGTTATTCGGGAGACAAACATGGTGAAAAAAAAGTAGGGGTGAGCATAATATCTGGTGAAAATTTTGAATATATGCTCATCCCCTTATAGCCATTTATTGGTAAACCCTTAGGACGCTGTCGTATTACTACCGTCTTACACGATGCCCGCCAATTCCAGGCTCTTTTTCTTCAGCTTGCGGATCTCTACGTCCTCGATGATGGGTTCCGGCGTCAGCACCAGGGAAGTGTTGTTCTCCTTCCACCAGCTGTTGTCCCGGATCTCACGGAAATGGATCACCCCTATGAGATATTTCCGGTCGGTCTCCGCATGCCATTCCTCTATCCATTCAAATTTATCCCTGGGGATATATTTCCAGTCATCAAAGCTCACGTATACACGTACGAAGAAATCGCTGGTCAGTTCATGAGGCTGGTGATGATAGAGCTTTTTGTATTCGTATTTATACTGATAACGGAGCGCGGACAGATCGCTCAATACAGCCGAGGCGGTAGGGAAGGAGCCCGCGCCCTTGCCATAGAAGAATTGTTTGTCTGCAAAACCGCTTTCGATCACCACCCCGTTGTACTCATTCTTTACAAAAGCAAGATGATCTTCCTGTTTGACAAACTGGGGAAGCACAAAGGCGGCGACCTTGCCTGTCTCCAGCTTTTTGGCCTGGGCCACGAGCTTTATGTCATAATGCTTTTCCCTTGCCACTGCCGCGTCTCCTGCCTGTACGTTCTGGATCCCGTTGAATACCAGGTCCTTTGTCTCCACTACGATGCCATAGGCATGGGTCAGCAGAAAGGTCCATTTATTGGCGGCGTCGAAGCCTTCCACATCCAGGCTGGGATCACTCTCGGCAAAGCCAAGCTGCTGCGCCAGCAGCAAAGCTTCCTGGAAGCTCAGCTTGTCCTCGAACATCTTGGTAAGGATGAAGTTCGTGCTGCCGTTGACGATAGCCTTGATGGAGTGCAGCAGGTCATTGTCGTAGTACTCTTCCAGGTTGCGGATAACGGGGATAGAGGCGCAGGCGGCAGATTCATATAAGAATGATTCCCCTGTCTGCTGCTGCAGCTTCAGGAGCTCCGGCAGATGTTCGGCGATCATTTTCTTGCTGGCGCTGACCACGGACTTGCCATTCTTTAATGCAGTAGAGACTATCTCGTACGCCGGCCCTGACTCATTGATCACTTCCACGATGACATTGATGGACGGATCGTTCAAAAGCTCATCCCTGTCCGTGGTAAAAAGTCCGGCAGGAGCTTCCCTTTTTTTGCCGGGATGCTTGATACATACTTTTTTGATAGAGGCTCTTAAGGAAGGGGTTTGCTGCAATACTTTGTAAAGACCTTCTCCTACTACGCCAAATCCGAATAGCCCGATGGTTAGCTGCTTATGTGTTTCCATTTTTTTATATATATTTCCTTATTATAATTTTTACATCAATACATCCCATTCATCCTCAATGTGTTGCCAATCGCTGAACTTTTCGGGACCACCCCTGGCCTTCCAATCCGAGTCGATGGTGAGCTTGGAGCTGATACCACCCCGGGGATTGCATACCATAACAATGCGGAGTCTTTCGGGTTCATATACGGCCATAAGATCATCATAAAGTCAGGTAAATAACGGCAAAATCCGGCTGTTCTTTTACACCGAGGAAGGTAAACCCGGGGATCTTTATCTTGACCTCATAGGCTTGCCCGGATGGATTGGGAATGGCCTGCAGCAGCGTGCGGTCAATGTCCTTGAATGTTCGTAAGGCGGAGGTGGTTCCCTGCATATATTATATTAATGGTTGATTAATTCCGTTGTCACGCCGGCGCTTTCCTCTAAAAACTCCTTCACCAGCCCTTCTATCTGCACAAATTCCAGCAAAAAGCCATCGTGACCGTACAGCGAAGAGATGACCCGGTGACGGGCCCCTGGTATCATCTCTGCCAGTGTCTTCTGTTCGCCGGGAGGGAAAAGGATATCGCTCCCGATCCCGATGACAAGGGCTTTCGCCCGTATCCGCCCCAAGGCGGCGGTCATTCCGCCCCGTCCCCGGCCTGTGTCATGGGAATCCATGCTGAGGCTCAGGGCATAATAGCTGAAGGCGGAAAACCGGCGGGCCAGCTTTTCCCCCTGGTAACGCTGATAGGACGCAGCCCCCGTACGGATGCCGGGACCCACGCCATGCAGACAGCCCCAGCCTTCGGCCCTTTGTTCCTCCCGCCGTGACTGCAGCTGCTCGTATGCCTGGTAGTCACGATAGGACAGGAGGGCCATGGCCCTCGCCGCCTTCATTCCTTCAGCCCCCGCCCCTTCCTGCCGTAACCGCCAGCTGCCATCCGCCTCGATGGCCATCCGCTGCGCCGTATTGAAGGCAATCCCCCAGGGTGAATGTCTTCCATTGGTGGCAATAGGGACGATGTAGGTAAACAGCTCCGGATCCTCGATGGCCCATTCCAGCAGCTGCTGTCCGCCCATGCTGCCCCCGATGCCGATGTGTATCTTCCGGATACCCAGGGCTGTCCTCAGGGGCTGGTAGGCCCGTATCATATCCCGGGTGGTAAACACGGGAAAATCATGATAATAGGCCTTGCCGGTATACGGATCCTTGTCGGAAGGGCCGATGCTCCCATAACAGCTGCCGGGCATGTTGACACAAACGATAAAATATACCGAAGGGTCGAACAATC
>DASZVM010000396.1:0-7124 GCA_035547295.1 Puia sp.
CTGGACATGCCTTATACAAAAAGGGCGGCGGACTCTGTGCGGTCAAGGGCTTCCCGCAGCATACTGACGGCCGTGCGGGCGCCTTCGAGCAAACCTGTGAAAAACATAGGGAGTCCCCGGGCAAGCACTGTTGCATATATCGCAGGGGCAGGGAATACTTCCCCGCGTCCGTCGATACCTTCCGGCGCTGTGGTTGTTGTACCCGGGCAGTCCATCCAGCAGGCATTGGATGCTGCCGCGACCACCGGCGGCGGCAAATGGGTGGTCCTGAAAGCCGGGATACATACTTTCCCTGCCACCTTGAAGATACCCTCCGGCATTACGCTCATGGGCGAAGGGGATTCCACCATCCTTTTTCTCGACCCGGCTTCGGGTCAGCGGGAGGCCATGATCAATGCGGACCCCAACCTCCATGATGTCACTATCCGTGACATGGTCATCGAGGGTGGCACTAAAACAGAAGTTCCTTCGGACCCGAATTCATCCCGCTCATTCAAAGGCGGGTATAACCGGGGTGGTATCCTGTTCCGTGGAGAAAGGCAGGGTCAGCTGCAACATATCAGCCTTATCGATCTCACCATCAGGAATTCCACATATTCCGGGGTATCTATCAGCGGTGCGAGCAACATTGCAATCACCAACTGCGACCTTAGCGAGAATGGCGCCAGCGTGCCTCCGGGGCCGAAACTAACGCACAATCTGCTGCTGGAATACTGTTCAGGAGTGAATATCACCGGCAGCAGGCTGGGGACCTCTCCATCCGGCTGCGGGGTAGCATTGGACCATTGCAGTGATGCAGCTGTGAGGAATTGCGAGATCGCCCGTAACGGGTATTTCGGTGTTCTGCTATCCGAGAGCAAGCTTGTCTTGCTGCAAGGCAACCTGGTGGAGGCAAATGACAAAAGCGGCGTGATGGCGGAATTCCTCTTTTCGGGGAACGACCAGATAACCATCCGCGATAATCGTATCCAATACAACAACGGCTATGGAGTGGAGGTATATGCCGCGGGGAGCAGCAGGGTAGAGGACAACGCTTACGAGGGGAATGGGAGTCATACGGAGCAACAGAAAATAAGCACCGAAAAATTCATTATGGTGGATAGGTCTTTATAATCCGACGATAATACTTACCGATATGAAATTACTTTGGATATTGACTGTACCGTTATTTTTTTGGGGTGGCAGATTGATGGCGCAGACGGACCATATCGGGTCCCTTACCCCTCCCCCTCATCCCCGGATACTGCTGCTCCGGGGTGAAGAGAATGCCGTTAAAAAGACCATCGGCGGTGATAAGATATGGATCAAGATGCAGCAGGCCATCATTGCCGAGTCGGACATGATAATTACGCTGCCGCCCATAGAAAGGATCAAGATCGGCCGCCGGCTGCTGGGTAAGTCCAGAGAAGCCCTCCGTCGTCTTTTCTTCCTGTCTTATGCCTATCGTACTACGCGGGATGTCAAATATCTGCAACGCGCAGAGAAGGAAATGAGGGCTATTGCGGCGTTCAGTGACTGGAACCCATCGCATTTCCTGGATGTGGCTGAGATGACGATGGCCATGTCGATAGGCTATGACTGGCTGTACGATGGTCTTTCGGCAGATGCGCGTTCGACGATCAGGGATGCGATCCTGAAGAAGGGGATCGAGCCATCGCTGGACCCGAAGAACGGCTGGTGGCTGCAAGTCGAGCATAACTGGAACCCCGTGTGTCATGCAGGCATGACCTATGGGGCGCTGGCCATCTATGAGGACAATCCGGCGCTGGCCAGACAGGTGATCAACCGGGCCATCGACGACGTGGTATTTGCCATGAAGGATATGGGGCCGGACGGCAACTATCCCGAAGGCTATGGCTACTGGGGTTATGGCACCAGCTTTAATGTACTTCTGATCAGTGCGTTGGACAAAGCATTTGGAAAGGATTTCGGGCTCAGTGATATGCCTGGATTCTTAAAGACCGCGGGATTTCTGGAGAATATGACGGGTCCTACGGACAAACCGTTCAATTTTTCGGATATCGGAGAATCGGGCGGCATCCAGCCGGCCATGTTCTGGTTTGCCCAAAAGAATGGAGACCCTTCATTGTTGTGGGTGGAACGGGACCGTCTGTTGAATGAAGACGTTCATAAACATGTCCAGGACCGTCTGCTGCCTGCCATGATGATCTGGGGCAAGGGTATTCCTATCGAGAACATACAACCGCCCAAGGCGACTGTGTGGGTAGGCAGGGGCAAGAACCCTGTGGCGTTGATGCGCACCTCATGGACGGATACCTCGGCTATTTATATAGGCATGAAGGGCGGCGCGGGGAATGTCAACCATGCCCATATGGACGTCGGTTCCTTTGTAATGGATGCAGATGGGGTAAGGTGGGCGATGGATCTTGGGGCGCAGAATTACGAGTCGCTGGAATCCAAAGGCATGGAGATCTTCGGCAGGAGCCAGGACGCCCAGCGCTGGACCATATTCAGATATGTCAACCAGGCGCATAATACGCTTACCATCAATGGTCAGCATCAGCGGGTGAAAGGATATGCCCCCATCACGGGTCATTCTTCATCCCGGGATTTTATGAGTGGTGTCATGAACCTTTCGGACGTATATAAGGGGTCGCTGGCTTCTGCGCAACGGGGGATTGCTATTGTCGACGGGCAATGGGTTGTGGTCCGGGATGAGATCAAGGCGGCTGATACGCCGGCCCTTGTCCGCTGGACTTTACTGACCCCGGCCGAAGTAAGGATTACAGGGCCGCATACGGCAGAATTGACAAAGGAGGGTAAAAAGCTTATCTTTCGGGTGGATGCCCCGGGCGACATCACCATGAAGACATGGCCTGCCGACCCTCCTCCCAATAGTTATGACGCTCCGAACCCCGGTACGATCAGGACAGGTTTTGAACTAACCATACCCGCCGGATCAAGCACTGCCATCACGGTGTCATTGATACCGGAGAAAGCGGCTGCCATCGCCACAAAAAAAATCGGGCCGCTGGCAACCTGGAAGCAGGATGGACAGTAAATTATCAGGTCCATATGAAGAAGAAACAACCTATTCAGCATTCTATCCATGACCTGGCCAGGAGACTGCAACTGTCCCCGGCAACCATCTCCCGTGTCCTGAACAATCATCCCCATGTACATAAGGAAACAAGGAACAAGGTCATGGCGATGGTGGAAAAGGTGGGTTACAGGCGTAATGCCATGGCTTCGGGGCTCAGGAGCAACAAAACGAATACGGTGGGTCTTATCGTGCCGCGCATATCCATGTTCTTTCATGCGGAAGTCATTACCACCATTCAAAATGAATTACATGCGCATGGCTATCACCTTATTATCTGCCAGTCCAATGACTCGGTGGAGGTGGAAAAAGAGCTTACCCGCACATTGTATGCTTCCCGTGTAGCCGCAGTGATCGTTTCCTGTACTTTATTTACCACGGACTTCAGCCATTTCGATGTGCTGACGGAGAACAACATCCCGGTGATCTTTTACGACCGCGTCCCCGCAAAACCCTATCCGGCCTGTATAATAAAGGGCGACGATTTCCGGGGCGGCTATCTGGCCACGACCCATCTGCTGGAGCAGGGCTGCCGGAGCATCGCCTATATTTCCGGACCGTTGACCTGTAGTGTCTATGTCGACCGGTTTGCCGGCTACCGGCAGGCTATACAGGAGCATGGGCTGGCCGTGGCTGATAAGCGGGTGTTCTTTCATGAACTGACGGCCGAAAATGCCAGGAAGGCGCTGAAGCAGCTGTTCTCAAGAAAACCTTACCCGGATGCTGTTTTTGCCGCCAATGATGTCAGCGCGCTGGAGGCCCTGCATTTTGCAAAAGAGATGGGGGTGCGTGTGCCGGCGGAGCTAAAGATCATCGGGTATTCGAATGATCCCCGCTCTGCCATTATAACTCCTTCCATGACAACGATCGAGCAATTTCCCACGAATACGGGAAAGGTCATCGTTACAGAGCTGATCAAGATATTAAAGGGTGATCATAGCAAGGATGCTGCTGCGATCGCCAGCTATCCTACCATCGTAACAGCCGTAGAGCTGATAAAAAGGAAGTCCTCATGACAGATGATCATTCAACGTACGGCGGATGAAGGTCCAAAAGGATATCCTGCATTAAAGTCAAGTGACTGGGGGAAGCTATTCAGGGCTTGCCGCGGGCATGGCGTTACGACAGGTGCTGATCATCGACAGCGGGCAACCGTGCAACAGGCAGACCCCTCATTCACACAACTTCATTACCCAGGATGGGAAGCCGCCAAAGGAAATTGCCCTGCTTGCAAAGACGCAGGTGGAAAAGTACGATACTGTCCGGTTCTTTGACGGTCTTGCAATAAGCGGGGCGAGGCTTGAGAACGGGTTTGAGATACAAGTGGCATCGGGGGAAGCCTTTCGTGCAAAAAAGCTGGTGTTTGCAACAGGTATAAGAGATATCATGCCTGACATCGATGGATTTGCGGAATGTTGGGGTATTTCGGTCCTTCACTGTCCTTATTGTCATGGATACGAGGTGAGGGGGGAGACCACGGGTATTTTGGGTAATGGGGAATATGCTTTTGAGTTCTCGATGCTTATTTCAAACTGGACGAAGGACCTGACGCTGCTGACCAACGGAGCTTCATCCCTGACGGCGGAGCAGGCTGAGAAATTGGAGAAACGGGAATAAGAGTGGTGGAAAAGGAGATTGAAAGATTGGAACACACCGGCGGGTGTCTTCAAAATGCCGTTTTCAGGGACGGAGAAAAATATTTTGTGAAGGCCTTGTATACGCGTTGTCCTTTTGAGCAGCATTGCGGGATACCCGAAGCGCTGGGGTGTGAATTGACGGAGGATGGGTATGTCAAGAGGACGACAGCAGGGGCGATGGTAAACAGGGAGATCATTTTGGAGGAATTTTAAATAAATGATATATTGCTTATTGTATGAAAGCAAAAAAACTATTATTTGTGGTCCTATCGTTTGCCGTGATAAGCATTCTTACCGGAGCCCGGAAGATAAATAGGAACAGCAACGAGCCCTGGACAAGCAAACAGCTGATGGAGCCGGCGGACCTGGCAAAGGAGATGGCTGAGCCAAACGCCCATAAGCCATTCATATTCTGTGTCGGTCCCAGCGCTGTGATCAAAAGCTCCATCGATATAGGGCCGGCCAGGGAAAAGGAAAATCTTGAAAAATTCAAACAGCAGCTTAGCAAGCTGCCCAAAGATGCGGATATTGTCCTTTATTGCGGCTGCTGCCCCTTTGAACATTGTCCGAACATCCGGCCGGCTTTTTCGCTGCTGAATGAAATGAAGTTTACGGATCATAAGCTTCTGAACCTATCGCATAATATTAAGGTGGACTGGATAGATCATAAATATCCTGTTGAAAAGTAGTTGGTTTTTTATTTCAATATTATTTTGAAAGGTGCGGCAGGTAAGTTTTCTTTATTTACAAGGTTTAAAGCGGAAGGGACATTTTTCCAGGCGTACTGAACCATCCACGGTTTTTGTATATCACACCATATAACCAATTTCCTTTTTCCTTTTATCCTCACATTTGCCTGCTGCAGGTGCCCGTCCTTGCCGGCAATCTCAAAATTTCGGACAGGAAGACCGTCCGATGAGTGTAGAGAAGAGCCGAAACAATTAAATAGCAGTATTATCCTGGAGCGTCTCCTGGTACTCTTTTTTAATACCGGTCCGGACGGAACATTCTTTACATGATAGGACCTGTTTAATACCAGAAGGGAAGCCCTTCTTCCGACTTCTGTTTTACGAAGCGGATGGATGTTCAGCGAGTCGCCAAGACCCAATGTTACAATTAATGCATTATGGCTTTGTATTGCTACTTTAGCCTGGCTTTCACGAAGCAATACCCAATTCTCTTCAGTCTTATATTCAGGCAATTGAATGATGTAAAAAGGCAATCCGGGTTTATTAAATAAACTGCGCCAACAGGAGATCATATCTGTAAGCTGATATTCATAAATGCCAGGATCATTTGCATTTGACTCTCCCTGATACCACAATACCCCCTTGAAGGAAAAATTGCGCAACGGACAAACGAGTGCATTGTATAAGGAGCCCGGCTCCCAGTTTTTTCGCAAAGGGAACGGGGGCCAGGGTTTTGAAGGCGGTTCCTGCCCTGCTGCCTTGGCCTGGTTGACGGCCTGTCGCCATTGTTTTAAGTCATCTTCATACTTTCTCTCAAATATTCCTCTATCCGCCGCCCATTGCTTTCTTTGCCGGAACATTCGTTGATTATAAAGTTTCTGCTCCAGGACCGTCAGTTTGGTCCACGACTCGACCGGGGTTCCACCCCTTGCATTTACAACCAGCCCAATGGTCTTATTGAGTGAACGACTTAAAAACCTGCCGAAGCTGATGCCCACCGCCGAATATTTACCGAAATTATCTTTGTTGATGATCACCCATTCCCCTTTTACATGTTCAAGTTCTATATCAGAAGGATCATTTTGGGCAAGAAAACACCGGATCCCGTCCTGTGGAAAGTCCTCAACCTTACTGACAACATCCGACTGCGCTGATGATCGTTCCATATTTGACTGGCCGCCGCATAGCCATACTTCTCCTGCCTTTACATGGTGGATTATTCTTTCTTCACTGCCCGCTTTCACTTGAATATTGAATGTATCTGTAAGGCTGAGCGCATCAAATCCAATTATCCAATTGCCGGTGTCATCTGCAATTGTACTTTCTGTTTTATTCAGAATAATGACTTGTATCTTCCCGAATGGTACGTCCTTTCCGCTGATAACAAATGGCTCGTTTGCCTGAATGACCATGTCGTCACTGTAAATATCTGACAATATCAATGAAGATGCAAACAGCCGGGAGCAGGGTAATTCAGAGAATACGAAAAGCAATGTGATTATGACTGGTTTCATTTCAATGCTATTTGATCTATTTGGCTGTCTTCAGGCGTGCGGCTATTATTAATAATAGAGAAGCTGTAAAAAGGGAACAGGACATTAACAGGAATGACTCTTTCATTTTACCGATGCCATGCAAATACCCCACCACGTAGGACCCTATAAAAGAGCCCAACGCCCCCACGCTATTGATCAGTGCAATGGATACACCGGATACATTACGGGGTAGTGCTTCTGC
>DASZVM010000397.1:0-3414 GCA_035547295.1 Puia sp.
CCTCACGAACCTGCCAGGCCCAACGTTTCCCGGATATGTACTCCCGCCGCTTCCATCGTCATGGCCTGGTCCAGGCGGAACCCGCCGATCCGCGTACGGCACAGACTGCTGAGATACCCCCCGCAACCCAGGGCCTCTCCCAGGTCATTGGCCAGGCTGCGAATATACGTCCCCGTTGAACAGACTGCCCGGAACCGGATTACAGGCAATGTAAAGTCCGTGATCTCCAGCTCATGGATCACCACAGGCCGGGGATCCAGCTTTACCTCCCTGCCTTTTCGCGCCAGCTCATATACTCTTTTTCCATCCTTTTTGATAGCAGAATGAATAGGAGGCACCTGCAATATGGGACCCGTAAACTTTTTAACCGCCTGCTCCAGCGCTGCCGGCGTAACACCGGCATAGTCCTTAAAATTCTCCGGGTCGCTTTCGAGGTCGAAAGTAGGCGTGGTGGCCCCCAGCGTGACAGCGCCGGTATACTCCTTCTCCTGCGCCATGTATTCGTTGATCCTTTTGGTATATTTTCCCGTACAAACGATGAGCAGCCCGGTGGCCAGCGGGTCCAGCGTACCGGCATGACCGACCTTTTTGGTCTTTACCATACCCCTTATCTTCCTCACCACATCGAAGCTTGTCCAGTGCAGGGGCTTGTCTATCAGCAGCGCCCGGCCTTCGGCAAAAGGGTTATTGTCCGTATTGTTCTGTTGCATTGCCGCAAAAGTAAAGGAAACCGGACTAAATCGCCAGCCGGGCTTTTATTTCCAGGTATTTGTTCACTGTCTGTACGGTGAGATGCTCCGGCGCGGTAAGGATAGTCAGGATGCCATGCTTGTTCAGCTCTTTGACGATGAGCCTTTTCTCATAAGCGAATTTCTCGGCAATGGTCTTTATATACAACCCCTCTATGTCCTTGACCCCGGCTTCACGCACCTGCTGCAAGCCCGTATTCTCAAAGAATACCACCAGCAATAAATGGTTCTTTGCAATGCCCCGTATATAGGGCATCTGTCGCTGAAGACCGGAAAGGGACTCGAAGTTGGTGAACAGCACGATAAGGCTCCTTTGCGTAATACGGGTACGGATAAGCGCATGCAGCCGCTCGTAGTCCGTCTCCAGGAACCTGGTCTGCTGGTTGTATAATATCTCCAGTATATTGTTCATCTGCAAAGCCTGCCGGCCTGCCGGCAGGAACGTCCCGATCTCGTCGGAAAAGGTCACCAGCCCCGCCTTGTCCTGTCTGATAAGAGCCACCCGGGAGAGGATCAGTGTGGCATTGATCGCATAGTCCAGCAGGCTCATGCCTTCGAAAGGCATCTTCATGATACGCCCCTTGTCGATGACGCAATACACCTGCTGGCTCTTCTCATCCGTATAGTTATTCACCATCAGCTGTCCGCCTTTACGGGCAGTGGCCTTCCAGTTGAGACTGCGGATATCATCCCCGATGACATACTCCTTTATCTGCTCGAACTCCAGGCTCTGCCCCTGTTTGCGCATCCTCTTATTGCCGCTTTCGGCCAGGTTGCTTGCATAGGCTTTCAGCTCATACTGCCGCAACGGGAAATAAGAAGGCAGCACCCTTATCATTCTTTCCGATGGAAGGACCTTACGTCTTGTCAGCAACCCAAAAGGGCTTTTGATAAATACATTGATGTCGTGAAAAATATATTCTCCCCGCTCCACCGGTCTCAGCTCGTAAATCAGCTCCCTGGTCTCCTCCGGCTTCAATACCCCGTCCAGCCGGAAATCCCTTCGCTGGAACTGATCCGGCTGCTCGTCGATGATACGGTAAGTGATCCGGAAAGGATATTGATTGGTCACCACCAGCTTTACGGGATTCTGGTCCCCATTGCTAAACCTTTCCGTCATCTCACGCACGGCCCTGACAGGGTCCCTGCGGGAGAAAAGCACAATATAGTCCAGCGTGCTGGCGACGAGAAGAAAAATCGCTACCAGCTGCGCCGCCACAAATAGCAGGGGTATCCAGTAGGCCAGCACAAAAAGCAGGATCACGCCTGTCCACAGCCCGTACCAGCGGCGGGAAAAGAAAAGGGATCTATAAAATCTGCGGATCATCAACGCGGTATTTCGATGGCTTGGATGATTTCCTGTATAACGTCGTCCTCCGATGCTCCTTCCATCTCCTTCTCGGGTGTCAGCACCAGACGGTGACGCAATACGGCCGGCGCCACATATACGATATCATCCGGTATGACGAAGTCGCGCCCCCGCATGGCGGCCAGGGCCTTGGAACCATTGAGGATGCCGATGGAGGCCCGGGGCGAAGCACCCAGATAAATGGCCTTATGATTCCGGGTCGCCGCTACGATGGATGTAATAAATTGTATCAGCTTTTCCTCTACTACCAGGTTACGTACCTGTTTGCGCAGGGCATCGATGGTCGCCGCGGACAGGACATTCCGGACCTCGTCCAGTCTGCTGTCTGTCCGGGTAAGATGGTGGTCGGTTACGATCCTGAACTCCTGCTCCGGCGTGGGATAGCCGACATTGATCTTGAACAGGAACCGGTCCAGCTGCGCTTCGGGAAGATGATAGGTCCCTTCCTGCTCGATGGGGTTCTGTGTAGCCACCACCATGAAAGGAGATCCCAATACAAAGGTCTGACCATCGACGGTGATCTGCCGCTCCTCCATCACTTCGAAAAGGGCCGATTGCGTCTTGGCAGGGGCCCTGTTGATCTCATCTATCAGTACGATATTGCTGAAGATAGGTCCGGGCTTGAACTGAAATGTATTTTCCCGGGGGTTGAAGATAGAAGTCCCGATGACATCGCTGGGCATAAGGTCCGGAGTGAATTGTATCCGGGAAAAGTTTACGGCGATCGTTTTGCTCAAAAGTTTTGCCGTCAGCGTCTTGGCTACGCCCGGGACCCCCTCTATCAATATATGCCCATCCGCCAGGATGCCTGCCAGCAGTAATTCGATCATTTGCTCCTGCCCTACGATGATCTTCCCTATCTCCTGCTTAAGCTCTCCGATGGCCCGCTGCAATTCACCCAGGTCCGTGCGTTGTTCAAACAGATTTTCTTCCATTTTATGCTTGTTTATAAAATTCTTCCAGTTTTTTGTTCATCGTCAATAGCTCCTCATCCGACACAGCCGGGCTCTCCTGCAGACGAAGCAGGTCGTCCGTCAACGCATGCAGGAATTCCTTTGAGATCCCTGTCCGCCAGGACAGCCGGTCTACAAGCCCTTCATCCGACAGATGGACGGCCAGGTTGTATCTTGTCCGGATATGATCCTGAAAATGCATAGCCATCTTGGTGACCAGGTTCCGGTTGTCCCTCCGCTGATAATACAGACGGCCGATGGTCGTCACGAAGTCAAGGGAATTATTGCGCAGCCCTTCGATCACAGGGACGATGCGCTGTCTTCGCTTGGACTCGAACAAATA
>DASZVM010000398.1:0-3086 GCA_035547295.1 Puia sp.
AATCAGGGCAAGTAGTACTTCTTCCAAATAATATGATTGAGAATAAGCAAGGTATTTTATTTCAAAATTTGAAATGCTATAGAAACTATCTTATAAACGATAGGTTCCCTATTGACAACCCTAAACAGGCTGTATACGAGCGGCATCAAACTGACCTAATAAATATCAAAGGAAAAATTGATGAAATTCTAAACCATCTAAATACAATAGTTAATGGCGATACAATAATTACTAATTCCGATAATAAAAAATTGATTTTTTTTAATTGCCTTGCTGCTGCTGGCGCTGCAGCCCCTGCTGATGCGGCTGTCGAGGGTTATCTGGATCTATTTCTTTGTGTATTATGATCCCGGTTGGAATGAGATGCCCGCAGGCGTGCCGGAGAGGACGAATGAGGAGATGAAGAATAATTGGTGAGCGCTACCCTCCCCACCCCTCCCTATCCAAGCACCTGTACTGTATCGCCTCCGCCACATGATCCGGCCGAATATTTTCCGCACCTGCCAGATCAGCGATGGTCCGGGCCACTTTGAGAATGCGATCATAAGCACGGGCCGACAGATGCAGCCGGGACATGGCATTCCGTAAGAGCTCTTCCCCCGCGCCATCGATAAAGCAAAACTTCTTTATCATCTTACCCGTCATCTGCGCATTATTGATATGATCCTTATAACGCCTGTGCTGCCATTCCCTGGCGGCAATCACACGCTGCCGTATAACAGCTGAACTCTCCCCGCTTTCGGCGCCGGAAAGCTGCATATAAGGCACCGGCACCACTTCGACGTGCAGATCGATCCTGTCCAGCAACGGACCCGATATCTTATTCAGATACTTCTGCACAGCCCCGGGATGACAGCTGCACTCCTTATCCGGGTGATTATAATACCCACAGGGACATGGATTCATCGCCGCCATCAGCATAAAGCTGGCAGGAAAATCGACAGATGCCCTGGCCCGGCTGATCGTCACCCTCCCATCTTCCATCGGCTGCCGCATGACCTCCAGCACCGACCTGGAAAATTCCGGCAGCTCATCGAGAAAAAGCACGCCATTATGGGCCAGCGAAACCTCGCCGGGCTGGGGTATGCTGCCTCCTCCTACAAGCGCATTGCCGGAAATGGTATGATGTGGACTGCGAAAAGGCCGTTGGGTTATCAATGCGCTATGCTCCGGCAGCTTGCCGGCTACACTGTGGATCTTGGTCGTTTCCAGCGCCTCCTGCATGGTCAGGGACGGAAGGATGGAAGGCAGCCTTTTTGCCAGCATGGTCTTGCCGGCACCCGGAGCACCAATGAGCAGCACATTATGCCCCCCTGCTGCCGCGATCTCCAACGCCCGTTTGATATATCCCTGGCCCTTCACGTCGCTGAAGTCGAGGTCTTCAGAAAGAGTAGATGCAATGGCGGCCGGAATGTGCGGAATCGATGTCGGCTTACATTCGTTACCAAAAAAGCCGATCACATCCATTATATGGGTGAACGAAAATACCGGGATATCTTTTACGACAGCTGCTTCACGGGCATTCTGCGGAGGAATGATCACGCCTTTAAAACCCTCCCGTTTTGCCTGAAGAGTGATAGGCAAGGCTCCTTTGATGGAATGGATACTGCCGCCTAACCCCAATTCTCCCATGATGACAAAATCCTCCAGCTGTTCAGCCCCAGGCATCTGCCCGGTGGCGGCCAGCACACCGAGGGCAATAGGCAGATCGAAGGCGGCGCCCGACTTGCGGATCCCTGCCGGAGCAAGATTCACTATCACCTTTGTACGGGGCATATAAAAACCATTGGTCTTGATGGCGCTTTCTACCCGCTGTATACTTTCTTTTACTGCATTGTCAGGCAGTCCTACGATGAATGTATGCAATCCTTCCGTTACATTCACCTCCACGGTGATGGTTATCGCCTCTACTCCATACACGGCACTGCCAAAAGTCTTCACCAGCATGACGATCGGATAAGTTTAGCCGCCGAAGCTAGAAAATAATGCAATGGAAAAAATAAAAAATTGTCTAAGGTTCCACGAGAATGTTTCACAGATTCTCCAGCATCTCCACCACTTTCTCCCTTTTCAGGATCAGGTAGCCGATACGGTCATTGCTGATGCCTTCCTTCAATTGATAGCTGAACTCCAGCTGATCATCTTTTACTGCCGTCTCGAAGTAGCGGAAGGAGATATTGGGATATTGTTTCAGCTCGTCCCCGATCTCATACAGGTGAGTGGAAAGAATAAACAAGGATTGAGGGATCTTTATCAGTCCCTTGATAACCGCGGCTGAGCATTTCATTGCATCCTGCACGTTCGTTCCCTTGAAAAGCTCGTCTATCAGCACGAGCCATTTCTTTTTGCCGCTGATCTTGATCAGCGTATCCCGTATGCGTTGTACCTCGTTGAAGAAATAGCTTTCTCCTTTGGCGATGTTATCGACCACATTGATATTGCTGAGTATGCCGTCAAAAAGACTTAGCCGCATTTGCCGGGCAGGTACGCCCATTCCCAGGTGCGCCAGGAATACGGATACGCCTACGGCCCGGATAAAAGTGCTCTTGCCGGCCATGTTCGCACCTGTAAGAAAAAGGAAATTGGTGGCCTTATCCAGCCGTACGTCATAAGACACAGGCTCGGGCAGTAATAAGTGATAGAGGGAGCCGGCTTCCAGGTAAGGGTCCTCGCCGCCGGTGAAAACAGGGAAGCTCAACCGGTATTTTCTCACGGCCATGGCCATGGCATACCAGGCATCCAAACGGTTGTAAATTTCGATCAGCCCCTGCATGAGTGTCTTAAACCGCTCCTTGATGTGATATCCATAGTGGATCACCTGGATAGGGTTGAACTTAGCACCGGGTTCGGTCTTTGCCAGGGATTGCAGTACCTCCTGATCCATAAGCCGCCGGGCCCTTTCCATCAGGGTGGCCAGCATGGGAGGACAATCAGGGATATGCAATAGAGTGATCAGCCGGGTCATACCCCGTACGAAATCCGCGAAATGTCCGATGGAATACCGCACCAGCGAATAATCGGGGGCATGAAAGACCTTATACATCAGCGCTCCGGGTAAATTATGGGAGTGAGGGATCGTGTCGATA
>DASZVM010000399.1:0-1977 GCA_035547295.1 Puia sp.
TATAATATTGAGCGCAATTGGATTTTGGGAAATTTAATCCAATTGCGCCAAACCTCTAATGTCTGGCCTTCGGCCAACGAACCTGTGGTTCGTTTTGAAGGGACAGGCAAATTAGCGACTATGCACGGTGTGAAAAATACCATTTTAGTGGTAGTGCTACCCCTGATCTGCATGGTGTCAGGCCTTGAAGGCCCATTTCCACATAGTCTTCCAGGTGGGTTTTTTGCCGTAGAGCAGGATACCTGTGCGGTAGATCTTGCCGGCCATCCATACGGTGAAGATAAATCCGGCCACCAGCAGCGCCATGGAAAGACCCAGCTGCCACCAGGGCACCGTACCGGGTACGCCAAAGGGGATCCGTGCCATCATGACGATGGGTGAGCTGAAAGGGATGATGCTGGCCCAGATGGCCAGCTGCCCGCCAGGGTCCTGGACGGCAATGGTCATGATAAAGAAGGAGAAGATAACGGGCATGGTAATGGGCAGCATGAGCGACTGGGCTTCCTGAACGTCCTCGTTCACGGCGCTGCCGACGGCTGCAAAGAGAGCGGAGTAAAAAAGGTAGCCGCCGATAAAATAAAAGAGAAAGCAGACGAGGATCAACCCCCAATTGGGTGAGTTGAGGAAGCCGGTGGCCTGGTAGACCTTTTGGGCCGTCTCGCTTGCGGGGATAGCGGTGGGCGTTCCCATGGCATTTGCCTGCTGCAGCTGCTGTACCTCTTTCAGGACGTCATGGGGTATGAGCATTTGAGCAAAGATCAGGAGGCCGAAGAGGAATATCACCCATAAGAGGAACTGGGTGAGGCCGACGGCGCCGATGCCCGTGATCTTACCCATCATCAGCTGAAAAGGCCTTACTGAGCTGACGATAACTTCGGCTATACGGTTGGTTTTTTCTTCCATGACCCCGCGCATGACCGCAGCCCCGTAAATAAAGGTCAGCATATAGATAAGTATACCGCTGATGTAGCCGACGGCTGTGCTGGCCCCCTGGCTGGAGGCTTTTGCAACCTTACCCTGGTCCTCGAAGCTTTTCATCTGGGCGATGTGGGAGCTTTTCCGGATACTGTCCAGCATAGCCCGGCTGATATTCGTCTTCTGATAGATCATGTGATCCATAATGGCATTGTCGATCCGGCCTTCCAGGTCGGCGGCAGAGGACAAGCCCAGCTGTTTTTTGTATTTCAAACGATAGATGGTCTTCTGCCCCTCGGGCAGGACGGGAATGATCAGTATGGCAGTGTATCCTTTCGATACGTAGTTCGTGGTGTCAAGGTCCCCGGAGAAGCCAAAGCTAATGGCGCTATCGCTCTTGAGATAGTCCTTGAAATAGCCGTTGGCATCCATCACCGCCACTTTGTGACGGCTGTGACCCTGTGAGGCGATCAATACGGACCCTACTATAAAAACAATGATCATCAGGGGCAGCAGGAATGTGGAGAGCAGGAAGGTCTTGTTCCTTACCCGGGTAGAATATTCCCGCCTGGTGATGAGCCATGTTTTGTTCATACTATCTTATTAAGCTTTGACATGTGCAAACTGGCGGGCGAGGGGAGTACCCTCTACCAGCCGGATAAAAATATCATTCAGTGACGGAAGTATTTCCGTAAAGGCGGTGATATTCCGACCTTCATTGATGAAATGCGACAATACATCGTTGGGCCGGTGACCATCACGGATCTTTACGATAAGGGTGTGGTCCCTGGCGCCCACGACCTCGAATGCTTCTGTGGCAGAGGGCTTTTCTTTGCCTTCGTCTTCCAGCGCGATGCTGAAAAGGTTTTCCTTGAACTGTTGTTTCACGCCGGCCACGCTGCCGTCCAGTATCTTCTGTCCCCTGTTCATCAGGATGATGTGATCACAGATCTCTTCCACCTGTTCCATCCGGTGGGTGCTGAAAATGATGGTGGCTCCCTTATTGGCCAGCGCATAGATCTCGTCCTTTATAAGATTGGAGTTTACGGGGTCCAGTCCGCT
>DASZVM010000400.1:0-5416 GCA_035547295.1 Puia sp.
TATCTTGCCGTCTATGAGCAGATAAGCCCTGTCACAGATGGACAGCGTCTCATTTACGTTGTGATCCGTGATAAGTATGCCGATGTTCCTGAATTTCAAGCGGGCAACCACCGTCTGTATATCCTCCACCGCAATGGGATCCACACCCGCAAAAGGTTCGTCCAGCAAAATGAACTTAGGGTCCACCGCCAGGGCCCTGGCGATCTCCGTCCTTCTTCTCTCTCCCCCGCTGAGCGAATCCCCATTGTTCTTCCGTACATGGTGCAGATGGAACTCATCCAGAAGGGACTCCAGCTTATCCTTCTGCTCAGCCTTGCTGAGCTTCGTCATTTCCAGTACAGCCTTTATATTATCCTCCACACTCAGCTTCCGGAACACAGATGCCTCCTGGGGAAGGTACCCGATACCATTCTGAGCCCGCTTATACATAGGCATTTTTGTAATATCCGTATCCTCCAGGAATACCTTGCCCTCGTCCGGCTTGATCAGACCCACTACCATGTAAAAAGTGGTGGTCTTTCCGGCCCCATTAGGCCCCAGCAACCCCACGATCTCCCCCTGTTCCAGCTTTACTGAGACATGATTTACTACGGTACGGTTCCGGTAACTCTTTACAAGATCTTGTGAGTGAATGGTCAGGCTCATGGCCCAAAGTTAAGCTGCAAACTGTAATATAAAGGCTAAAAATCCGTTATGTTTGCGGTTTAAAATGGGGCAAAAGAGCTCCCAATTTCATATATGAAGGTTATTGAACATATTCAACAGGCTAAGAATACGCTCGTTTCATTTGAGATCTTACCTCCCCTGAAAGGCAGGACGATCAATTCGATCTACGAACACCTCGATCCCCTCATGGCATTCAAGCCGGCTTTTATAAATGTCACTTACCACCGCAGCGAAAGCATGTTCAAAAAAAAGGCGGATGGCACTTTTGAAAAAGTAGAGGTCCGCAAACGACCCGGCACCGTAGGCATCTGCGCCGCCATCATGAACCACTACCAGGTGGATGCCGTACCCCACCTCATCTGTGGTGGCTTCGGCAAAAGGGAGACGGAGGACGCATTGATCGACCTTCATTTCCTGGGCGTTGACAACGTATTGGTACTGAGAGGGGATGCGGCTAAGAACGAAAGCTCCTTCGAGCCGGAACCGAATGGCCACCGCTATGCCATCGATCTTTTAAAACAGGTCGTCTGCCTGAATCATGGCATATACCTGGAAGAAGACATCAAAAATGGCGGTAAGACGAATTTCTGCATTGGCGTTGCCGGCTACCCTGAAAAGCATTTTGAGGCCCCCAACCTCGAGACGGACATGATGTACCTGAGATCCAAGGTGGAGGCAGGCGCCGAATACATCACTACCCAGATGTTCTTCGACAACCAGAAATATTTTGATTTTGTAAAGCTTTGCCGGGAACAGGGTATCAACGTCCCTGTCATACCAGGTCTCAAACCCATCACCAATCGCAAACAGCTCAGCATGCTGCCAAAGGTCTTCCATGTCGATCTGCCCACAGACCTCTCAGGCGAGATCCTTAAATGTAAGACGGATGAAGAAGTAGAGAAAGTAGGGACAGAATGGCTGATACACCAGAGCAGGGAATTAAAAAGGGCCGGCGTGCCGGTGCTGCACTACTATACATTGGGTAAGCCCAAGGTCATCGAGAATGTGGTGAAGGCGGTGTTTTAATCATTATCATTTCGGCAGACTGGCAAATACCCGCTCATTCACGATCACAGGGTATTTCTTTTTCAGCGCCGCGATCCATTCATCTTCCAGATAGGTCTGATAATCATTGATGACAAACCCCCGTGCATCCTTGTAATTGCGGGGCGACCGTCCCTGGTATACGTTCAGGATATAGGCAAAGCTCACGGAATTGTCCGATGGGTTGGTGACCATTGGTGTAAGCTGGTTAGCGCCGGGTCCTGCCTTCTCCAGGGCAGGTATCTGTGAAAGCTCATAACGCCCCGAGTCCGCCTGTATGCCCGCGGCAGAGCTGTCCGACCATCTCCGCCAGTCATAGATGTTCCCTGCCAATCGTGTACGCAGTGTCTGTGCCGCCTGCTCATTGCTGCAGGTGAATAGGATGGCGTCGGCGCTGGTTTCCCACCAGTACTTGTCCTTATGCGATTCGTAATAGTTATGCAGACCTGCGCTATCCGTAGAGGCCTTGTCCCAGATCTTTCTTTGCATGACCTCAAAAAGCAGATTGCCTTCCTTGAATTCCATCAGCTGGAAAGCAAAATCCTTATTGTACTCTTCCAGATGATTCCGGTAGTAATCCAGGGCCATGCGACCGACAAATTGTTCAAACAGCGCTTTGTCGCTTACATTACGCCCCCTGCCGGAGGATTTGATGGTACGGACATAATCCAGCCAGTTCTGCACGGCATACTGCTGCTCGGGGAAAGAGAAAAGGATAGTGGTGTTGCTCAGGTTTTTGTAGAAGTTAAGACCCGGATTGGTCATACTGCTGTCCGTAAAGCCCCAGAGGTCCGTCTCTGAATAATCGGCCTTTTTCATGCCCGTCTGCTGATAGATGCGTTTCAACAAGGCCTGCCTGGATACTTCGACCCTTGCATCATTGTTGATCTGCTGTTTCAGCTCCGTCACTGCCGTTTCGTTGAGCTCATGAGGGAAGGGCGTCCTGCCCAGCCGTCGGATAATATGATACCCAAAGGCCGTGGCGACGGGACGGGTGATAGCCCCATCCCTCTCCAGGGAAAAAGCGGCAGCCTCAAAAGCCGAGTCATACCGGCCTACGCTGAATTCCGGCATCTCCCCACCGCTCTGGTAAGATAAATTGTCGCCGCTGTAGGACCTGGCCAGCTGAGAGAAATCGGCCCCTCTTTGCAGGGCTTTGTACAATGAGTCTGCCCGTCGCCGGCAATCCTCCCGGACAGCCGCAGAGGCCCCGGGCGGCACCGATATAAGGATCTGGGCGGCACGCATTTTTCCCAGGGCTTTGCGTTCGCCCAGGTTCTTGAAAATATGATATCCTCCCTTGCTGTGATAAGGTTTGGACACCTGTCCCTCCGGAGTGGAGTAAGCGAGGGTCTCCAGCTCATAAGGCAGGGAAAAGACCGTGATATAACCGATATCGCCCCCATTTCCCCTGACAGATGGATCATCCGACCATTGGACGGCGGCTTCGGCGAATTTTTTTCCCTTCTTCAAGGCATTATAGACCGTCAAAGCCTTGCCATAGGCGGCCGTTGTATCCGTGGGCGCAGCGGCGGCAATAAAGATATGGGCCAGGTGAATGTCCTTCTGTCCCCGGGTAAAGACCTCATTCACCATCTTATCCAGGCTGGCTTCATCCTTTAGGTAAGCGTCCGCAACCTGGTTCCGGAAGTTCTGCAGCTCAGCCCGTTGGCTGGGCAGCGTGTCCAGCTGCATATCATAGGCAGCCCTGACTTTCAGCTTAAATCGGATGTAGAGCTCCAGGTACTCACGATATGACCTTTCCGTCGTTTTCTCCCCCGTATTGTTCTTGCTATAGGCTTTTAGGAAATCTTCTTTGCTGACCTCACGCCCGTCACAGGAGAAAAGGGTTTGGGCCTTGAGAGTGGACGAGAAAAGTACAAAAAGAACGATCAGCTTTACTACACGGCCACCTACACTTTTGTCAACGAGATTTTTCATGCTGGAATTTCAGATTTAATACTTCATCCAATTGCTGGTAAGAAAGCTTTTTGGCTACGATCCGCTTGTCCTTATCCAGCAAATACAGGATCGGCGTCTGGTATACATCGTATAGCTGCCGGTAGCCTGCCTGGCCCGCCGCCTCCGTGGAGTCCTGGTGAGCCTTGGTCTCATAAACGTGTATCCAATCTTTTAAATTGTGATCCTTAATGAATTGTAACCAGGCCTCCTGTCCTCCGTCCACCATGACCCCATACAGTTTTACCCCTTCCTGTTTCCATTTGGCCTGGAATATGGAATCCACCTTGGGGACGGTCTCCTTGCAATGTCCGCAGGTGGCATCCCAAAAACAGATGACGATATAGGGAGCCTGCACACTGTAAAGAGGACTGGGCTTGCCCGAAGTATCCACCATTTCCAGGTTGGCCGCCGGCTGTCCGATCTGATTGGCCATCAAGCTGTAAGCCCGGTTGTTAAGATACTCCCTGTATTTTTCGGTAAAGAATTCTGCCTGCCCTGTATTGATATACTTTTCAAACAGATGGACAAACACCGCATCCTGTCCCATATATTCCGGGTTCACATATTTCTGGACGAAATAGACCAGCAGGTATTGGAACATGGTCTTATTGACCCTGGCCTGCAGGAGCATCATGTCCGCTTCCCGCTCGATGGAGTCCGCCTGTGGGTAGACCAGGTCTTTAAAATATTTATCCAGCCGGGGCTCAAAGACAGGAGTGCGGGTAAGACGCTCATCCGTAAAAGAGATGCTGTCCCAATAATGCGCTTTAAAATAGTGGTAGGGAAAGAGACTGTCGACTTTTCCACCCGGAGACCTGGGGGTAGGGGGGACCACAGGTTCTTTCATGGCATAGAACAAGGTAGTAAGCAGCGAGGCAGGATATTGTTTTATCAGCTGCTGGCGATATTGTTGTATATCTGTATTGAGCTTCTTTATCTTCTCCCTTATGAGGAGTGAATCTTTCTTATCATGGACGGCTGCCAGTTCCTTCTGGCCGGCGCCGATCTCGGAGCCTTTCTTTTTGGTGAAGAGGGTATACTGTTGAAAGACGACGTTATCCGGCGAGCCGGTGAAAGTCACGCTGCCCGGCAGGTTGGTCGTATCTGCCGACAGGGAAAAATGTTGCCGGTTGTCGATCAGCAGCTCGAAAAGTATGCTCTTGGAAGGGCTGACGATAAAGTAAACGCCGCCCGTCAGTTTCTCCTTGCCTGTGAACCGGCCCATGCTATTTTCATCCAGGGTGGTGGAGTCGGCCACGGCCTTGATCTTCCCGTAATAATAGCCTAAATAGATCTTGCTGTTCTTGTAGGGCTTTAACGTGACCCGGATATCATATCCGCTTTCCGGCTGACCCGGCGCAGCGAAAGCCGCTGCATATAAAAGGCACAAACAGGTTGTCAGGGACAATAGGATTTTATTCATACGCCTGTAAAAATAACCATGTCCCGGGACATTTTTATCTTTGCCGCTTTGAGAAGAAAAATAAATGGGTAGAAAAAATAAAAATATAGTTCTGCAGCGGGTTCTCATTGAAAATTATGCCGCTGAAGGCAAATCCCTGGCCCGCGTGGACGGGAAAGTGATCTTTATCGAGAATGTCGTACCCGGAGACGTCGTAGATGTTAAACTTTCCAAAAATAAAAAAGATTGGGCGGAAGGTTTCGTCACCGCCTGGCATGAGTACTCTCCTGACAGGATAGAGCCGTTTTGCCCCCACTTTGGCGTTTGCGGCGGTTGCCGGTG
>DASZVM010000401.1:0-5027 GCA_035547295.1 Puia sp.
TGCGGGTGTTACGTTCAATTATTGAGTAGCCCGCAAGTACAGGATTTCTACAGAATTGCTACAGATATTTAAGTTTTGTTAATCTGACACCAGTTTTTACCGGGCATGAATTATAGCAAAATCGAAAGGGATGTAGCAGAGTTCGTAAGCAATACCTATACTTCTTCTGAGAGGCAATACCCTTATCACAACCTGGACCATACGCTGGACGTTATTCAGCGTGCTGTGGAGATCGCTGAATATTACCTGTTGCCGGCGACGGAAATGTTTATTATAAAGGTAGCCGCCTGGTTCCATGATATCGGTCATCTTACGGGCGATATGGCCGGTCATGAACAGCGGGGCGTGGAGATCATGCAGCGTTGTCTGGGGCCATTAAAAGTTTCCGATACATTAAGGTCTTCCATGGCAGGCGCTATCATGGCTACGAGGTGGCCTTCTTTCCCCCATGGGTTGTATGAGGAGATCCTTTGTGATGCGGATACCTTCCATTTCGGCACTCCCAGGTTCAGGGAGACGGATGCGCTGGTGAGGAAGGAAATGGAGCTGCGGACGGGGCAGGTATATAAGGATTGGCATGTCAGGAGCATCAGGCTACTGGAAGAGCATCGTTTTTTTACAAAGTACTGTCAACAGCTGCTGACGCCGGGGAAGCAGGAGAATATCAGGTGGTTGCGGGGGCTGCCCTGAGAGGGCTTCAACACTTTACCGTTTTTTTCTTTTTACCGAGGCTGCCCCGGTCCTCTATTTTTTTTATATAAGCCATTGCGTCCGGCACCCGGCAGTCTGTGCCGTTCATATCTACTGTTACGGCCCCGATCTTTTTTGCGGCGGCGATGGATTCCTCTGTCAGGGGGGGGACATAAGCCCCTACGGAAATGATGAACATATTCATGTTATAACGTACGCGGTCAGGGGATGTATGAATGGTCTTTACTATGCGTCCCAATAAAGATCTTAGCGCCTTTAGATCCAGCTGATCGTCCGGCTTTAATGCCACGACGTTGGACAGTGTAGCCCAGCCGGCGGCGGCTGTGTTTGGCTCTTTATCTTCTATCCATTCCATCGCCAGCTCATACCCGAAGCGGCCTTCGGCCGCCACCCAGGGGACGGTGTATTCACAGATGCTGTTGGAACGGGCTTGTTTTACCCATGTCCGCAGATCATCCTTTGTCATTTTTTCGTCGTCGGCGATAAGGCCTGCAAGGTACATGGCGTCGGCGTTACCGGTGGCGTATAGGTCTTTTGCCAGCTGATAGTCTTTCTTTATCTCTTTCTGGATGGGTTTCAGGTCGCCGACCTTGACGCCGAAGAGGGGTTCTTTTACACCGTGTTTCAGGTGTATGCTCTTTATCTGGGGGGAGCCCAGCGATTCCAGCCGAGTCATTATTTCTTTGACTGTCATGTTATGGAAGATACAAAAAAACGGCGGTTCTTCAGATTTCCTCCAGATTGGGGCTGTTATTTTGGCTTAAAACGGCAAAATGAAGATATTGAAGGCAGGCATTTTTATCGTCTGGATCTTTATGATGGGGCCGTACGTCAGCGCGCAGGATCATGACCTGGATTTTTATCTCACACAGGCCAGGGGCAACAGTCCTTTATTAAAGGATTATCAAAACCAGCTGCTGTCAGGTGGTATTGACAGCCAGCTGACCCGTGCCGCTTATCTGCCACAGGTGAGCGGTATCAGCAATAACTCTTATGCACCGCTGATCGGGGGATGGGGGTATGACAATGCCATTACCAACGGCGGTCAGCTTAGCGCCCAGGTACAGGCCAGCAAGACCTTTGCGAGCAGGAGCAACCTGTCGGCGCAGCTGCAGTCCGTCGGGCTGAATAACAAGACCATCGGCAATACGGCTGCGATTGCTGCCAAAGACCTGAAGAAGACGGTGACCGCCCAGTATATCACGGCTTATGGGGATATGGTATCCGTGAGCTTCAACAAGGAGACGCTGGCCTTACTGCAAAAGGAAGAGGCCATATTGAAGGGACTGACACAGGCCAATATATACAAACAGGCGGATTATCTTACTTTTTTTGTCACGCTGCAGCAGCAACAGCTGATCCTTCGACAGTCGGAGATCCAGATGAGAAATGATCTTTCCATGCTGAACTATCTGTGCGGTATAGTAGACACGTCCATAAAAGAGCTTCCGGACCCCCGGCTGAAACTATCGGTATTGCCGGAAGTCTATACTTCGGTGTTCTACCAGCAATATGTCATCGACAGTCTGAAGAACATCAATCAGCATTCGCTGGTAAACTTCAGCTACAAGCCAAAATTGAGCGCATTTGCGGATGCGGGCTATCTGTCGGGCTATCCGTATTCATTGGCGAAGAACTTAGGTACAAGCTTTGGGTTCTCGGTCACTGTCCCCATCTATGACGGACGTCAGAAGCAGATGAAGATGAAAAAGATCGACATAGCAGAAAGAACGAGGGCGGAGTACAGGGACTTCTTTTTACGTCAATACGATCAGCAGATAGCCCAGCTGACACAGCAGCTGCGCGCCACCGAGTCGCTGATAGATGAGATCAGCGGGCAGATAAAATACTCCAGTACCCTCATAGATGTGAATGCCAGGCTTCTTGAGACAGGCAATGTGCGGATAACGGACCTGGTGCTGGCCATCAATACTTACCTGAATGCAAGGAACCTGCTCAATCAAAATTATATCAGCCGGCTTCAGATAATAAATCAAATCAATTATTGGGAAGCTTTATAAAACAACAGGTACATGACAAAATCGAGATGTATATGGGTGGTCCTGCTGGCCGGATGTATCTCCTGCAATGGCAGGAGCGATGCTTCGGCCGCGGGGGATGACGCTGTCGTTGAGGTCAGGACTCCGGTGACCGTGGCCGGGGTCACCTTTAGCGATCTGACCGACTCCATCGAGCTGAACGCCACTTCTTCCTTTTTACAGAACAGCTATGCCCGGAGCACTGCCACGGGCTATGTAAGATCGGTGAATGTCAAACCCGGTGAGTTTGTTGGCGTAGGTCAGCATATGTTTACCATCGAAACAAAGGAGTCCATGGTCATCGGTAATTCCATTTCGAAACTGGACAGCTCGTTCAAGTTCACCGGCATGAGCACGGTCAAGGCATCTTTGTCAGGGTATGTCACCCAGCTGAACCATCAGCCGGGCGATTATGTACAGGATGGGGAGCAACTGGCCGTCATCAGCGATATGAACAGCTTTGTTTTCCTGCTGAACCTGCCCTATGAGCTGCGGCCGTATGTGCTGGGTAAAAAGAATGTGGACCTGATCCTGCCGGACGCCACCCATCTGACAGGCGTCATCAGCTCTGTCCTGCCCGTGGTGGATTCTCTATCCCAGACACAACCGGTGATCATAAAGGTCAGCAGCCGGATCCCCATTCCTCAAAACCTCATTGCCAGAGTGAAGATCATCAAGAGTCTGCGGTCCCATACGCAAACGGTGCCCAGGCAAGCTGTCCTTTCGGATGAGGCGCAGACCAGCTTTTGGGTTATGAAGATGATCGACTCCTCCACGGCGGTGAAGACGGAGATACGTAAGGGAATGGAGCTGGACAATAGGATAGAGATCCTGGAACCCATCTTCTCAAAGGATGACAAGATCGTTGTCGCGGGCAATTATGGTCTGCCTGATACCGCAAAAGTGATCGTCGAGAAACAGTAATACCATGAAGAATTTTTTTGTTGCCTATAAGAATCCCATTACGGCGTTGCTGGTGATCATCATGCTGGGGGGACTCTATTGTTATGGCCGGCTGAAGACCTCGTTGTTCCCGGAGATCACTTTTCCCAAGATAAAGATCATTGCGGATGCCGGGCTGCAGCCGGTGGATAAGATGATGGTCACGGTGACAAAGCCATTGGAAAATGCGATCAAGCAGGTGCCTGATCTGCTGACCATCCGCAGCACGACCAGCCGCGGCACATGCGAAATATCCGCTTTTATGGACTGGAGCAGCAATATCGACCTGGCGCAGCAGCGTATCGAATCCAAGATCGCCCAGGTGAATAATAGTCTGCCTGCGGGCGTCCAGATCACGGTGGAGAAGATGAACCCTTCCATATTGCCTGTGCTGGGCTATTCCCTGGAAACGAGCAGCCCTACTCCTGCCATCGACGTCAAACAGCTGGCCCTTTATACCGTCAAGCCTTTTTTATCACAGGTGCAAGGCGTTTCCGAGGTGAGGATCATCGGGGGAAAGCAAAAGGAGTATTGGCTTACCATGGATATACAGAAGATGAGCACGCTGGGTATCACTCCGGATATGTTATCCAATACGCTGGCACAGACGAATTTTATCCGGAGCAACGGGTATTTGTCGGATTATCATTTGCTGTATCTCACGGTGACGGATGCCACGGTGAAGACGCTGGACCAGCTGAAAGAATTGATCGTAAGCAACAATGGTAAGCGGGTGGTGCGGTTGAAGGAGATTGCGGACGTGTCTATCCAGGAGGCCGTGGAGTATACCAAGATCAATGCCAACGGGAGGGAAAACCTGCTGATCGCGGTCATCAAGCAGCCGAATGCAAATCTTATCGATCTGTCGGACAGGATGGGGCAAAAGATCGGGGAGCTACAGAAGATACTTCCTAAGAATGTCCATCTGAAGCCTTATTACGTACAGGCGGATTTTGTAAAGGATTCCGTAAGGAGCGTGACGGACAGCCTCTGGATCGGGCTCGTCCTCGCTATTATCGTAGCTGTCATCTTTCTCAGGAGCCTGAAGGCCAGCGCCACCATATTGATCACTATTCCCATCACCATCTGTCTGACGCTGATAGTGGTCTATGCCGCCGGCTATACTTTTAATATCATGACCCTTGGCGCCATTGCGGCAGCCATTGGCCTGATCATAGACGATGCCATCGTGGTAGTGGAGCAGATACAACGAACGCATGAGGAGCATCCACAGGAATCTTCCCGGACCCTGGTGGATAAAGCCATCGGCTACCTGCTGCCAGCCATGGTGGGCAGCAGCCTGAGCACTATAGTCATTTTTATTCCGTTCGAGCT
>DASZVM010000402.1:0-11724 GCA_035547295.1 Puia sp.
CCAGGGGGCCGTCAATGAAGGAAGATGCTTCGAAACCCTGATACCCGCCATGCGGCAGGTGGATGCCCGGCTGGTCATTGTTGGAAAAGGCAACTTCCTTTACCAGGCCCGGCAGCTGGTGCAGGACCATGGCCTGGAAAAAAAGGTCATTTTCCGGGACCCGCTTCGTCCCGAAGCGCTGCGGCAATTGACCCGTACCGCCTGGTGCGGCATCACGCTGTTCGAAAATAAGGGAATGAGCAACTATTTTTCCCTGGCCAACCGCTTCTTTGACTATATGCATGCCGGCATCCCCCAACTGGCCATGAATTATCCCGCTTACAAAGAAATAAACAATCTGTATACAATTGCTGTTCTTATAGACGAGCCGGATGTCCGGCAGGTGGCGACAGCACTGAACAACCTGCTGAACAATATGGACCTGTATAAGACGTTACAAAGCAATTGCAAGGAAGCAAGAAGGCATTTCAACTGGCAGGAAGAAGAAAAAAAGCTGATCCGGCTATATCATAATATTTTTAATTCATCCGGTGGATAAGCATCTGCACATAGTATGCATGGACGTCCCTTTTCCCGTAGATTACGGGGGAGTGGTCGATCCATTTCACAAGATACGCTGCCTTCATAAGGCCGGCATCAAGATACATCTTCATTGCTTCGAGTATGGCAGGGGCGAGCGGGTCGAATTGGATGCTTATTGCGAGGAGGTACGATATTATTCCCGGCGGGAAGGTCATAAGGGATTTTCACACAAGCTGCCGTACATCGTTTGTTCGCGGTCAAATAGTGAATTACTGGAGAACCTCCTCCGTGATGGTCATCCCATCCTCGTAGAAGGCGTCCATTGCTCCTATCTGTTGAATGATGAAAGGTTCAACGGCAGACAGGTGATCCTGCGTCTGCACAATGTGGAGTACCAATATTACAGACAGCTGTATTATTGCGAGCGGTCGCTGCTGAAAAAAATGTATTACCTGCACGAAAGCAATCTGCTGAGACAGTATGAGAAAAAGATCGCGGACAAAGCCATGATCCTCGCCATGGTCGATAAGGACAAAGAAGAATACATACAGGAATTCGGCGCTAAGGATATACATACCCTGCCCGTGTTCCTTCCGTTTGAGGAGGTTGTCAGCAAGGAGGGCACTGGCTGCTTCTGTCTGTACCATGGCAATCTTTCCGTAGCGGAGAACGAACAGGCCGTAGCCTGGCTCCTGAAACAGGTGTTCCAATGCGTGGACCTTCCTCTTATCGTCACAGGCAAGAACCCTTCCGCGCGGCTAAGCAGGATGATCGAACAGCATCCCCATGCCTGTCTTATCCCCAACCCTTCGGATGAGGAGATCCAGGACCTGATCGCAAAAGCGCAGGTCAATATCCTTCCCTCCTTCAATTGCACGGGTATAAAAATGAAGCTGTTGAACGCTCTCTTTAATGGCCGGCATTGCGTGGTGAACCGGGATGCGGTAAAAGGCACGGGCCTGGAGTCCGCCTGTCATATTGCCGACAATACGGAAGAGCTGATAGATATCATTTCACAGCTGTATACAAAGGCGTTCACCGCGGAAGAGATCCGATCCAGACAGACGTTATTATCCGGACAGTATAATAATGAAAAGAACACCCGGCGTCTGATACAATGGATCTGGCAGCAGCAGCCGGTGGTCAGTCCATCGATATCGTAGCATTGTCGATGACCTTCCCCCTGTCGGTCCTCAGCATGCGGGTGGGGAATTTGTGGATGACCCTGTAATCATGGGAGGCCATGATGATGGTGGTGCCGTAGTCACGGGAGATCTGGAACAGCAGCTGCATGATCTCATCGGCCGTCTCGGGGTCCAGGTTGCCTGTCGGTTCATCGGCCAGTATCAGCTTGGGGGAATTGAGCAGGGCTCTCGCAATATCCACGCGCTGCTGCTCCCCTCCGCTCATTTCAAAAGGCATCTTAAAGCCTTTCGACCGAAGCCCCACTTTATCCAGCACATCCGAGATCTTCTCATCCATCAGCTTTACATCCTTCCAGCCTGTAGCCTGCAGGACGAATTTGAGGTTGTCATTTACGTTCCTGTCGGTCAGCAGCTGAAAATCCTGGAAGACCACACCCAGGCTCCGGCGGAGATAAGGTACTTTTTTCCAATCCATTTCCTGCAGCTTAAAGCCCGCTACCAGTCCCTCTCCTTCTTTTAACGGAAGGTCTCCGTACAAGGTCTTCAGCAGGCTGGATTTCCCGGTGCCCGTCTTTCCCACCAGATAAACGAACTCGCCTTTGTTGACGACAATGTTCACGTCCTGGAGGATGAGGTTCTCACCCTGGTATATGTTCGCATGCTTTAATTCAACGATGATTTCCGCCATACGGCAAATATATGGAAAAAATGTCGCGCGGGCCTATCTTCATGCTACCCTTCCGTATCGGCTTTCAACATCAGCCGCAGGGTAGAATCGTTGGCGAAATAGCTCATCATCCAGTTGAGGAAGATAAAGAGCCTGTTCTTCACGTTGAGGATAAGCATGAGATGGACGAACATCCAGGTCAGCCAGGCAAACAGGCCCTGGAAGCTCAGCCCCGGAAGATCTACCACGGCTTTTCGTTTACCCACAGTGGCCATGGTCCCCTTGTTGTGGTACTCGAATTCCAGGCGGGGCCTGCCTTTCAGCATACGCTTGAAATTACGGGCCAGGAAAGTGGCCTGGGCAATAGCTACATTGGCCAGCTGCGGATGACCGTTGGGGTATTTCGGCGTGACCATATATGCGATGTCGCCGACGGCGTATACGCCGTTGAGCCCCTGTACTTCTCCATAACGGTTTGTGATCAGGCGATTGCCCCTTGTAATGCTGGCGGCAGGGATGCCCTGCAGCGTATTGGCCGTCACCCCCGCGGCCCAGATAAGGTTCCTGGCATTGATGGTCTCTCCGCCCTTTAGCCGGACCGTGGTGCCGTCATAGCCTTCCACCACCGTACCTGTCTTTACGATCACGCCCAGTTTCTCCAGGTATTGCCGGGATTTGACCTTGGACGGTTCGCTCATGGAATTCAATGTATGAGGCGACCCTTCCAGCAGATAGATGGTAAACCGGGAAAAATCCACGCCCGGATAGTCCTTTGGGAGGATATACTTCTTCATCTCGGCCATGGCGCCGGCCAGCTCCACACCCGTGGGCCCGCCTCCTACAATGACAAAATTGAGAAGGGATTGCAGCTCGTCCGGGCCTGCCACGATGGTGTCCTCGAAAGTCTTCAGGATCCTGTTGCGGAGGGCCATGGCCTGGGGGACCGACTTCATGGGGAATGAATGGGATCTGATCTCCGTATTCCCGAAATAGTTGGTGGTACACCCCAGCGCGATGACCAGGTAATCATAGGACAGATCGCCGATGGGCGTATAGACCATACGGGCGTCCGTGTCGATGCGGGAGACTTCCGTGATACGGATGTTGACATTTTTCGAATGCTGGAAGATCTTCCGCAAGGGGAAAGATATGCTGGAGGGTTCCAGGCGCGCCGTTGCCACCTGGTACATCAGCGGCTGGAACTGATGGTAATTATGCTTATCGATGAGGAAGACCTCGTAATCCGTCCCGTTGAGCTCACGTGCCAGGCGGAGACCGCCAAAACCCGCGCCGATGATGATGATCCGTTCTTTTTTGTTATTTCCTGCCATAATAAGTAATTTAATATTTCATGTCCCATCGGGTACGCGTAATCCCATATGCAAATTTAAGGGTTGATCCAAAGATCGATAAAATATAATTGTAAAATTGTCATGTAAAAGACTGAATCAGACAACATTTCCTCCCTACGCCCCGCCTGATCCGTAAAGCAATCCCGATTTTTCCTTTTTCTGGCCTGATTTTCGATTATGCATATACGTTACATTCTAAAACCTATCTTATGTTTCAAAACGTAATTGCTTTTTTGCAGACCAAAGGACTTAAGTCCAAAGAATTGAAAGAGCATCTCCGCAAGATCCTGAAAAAGGAGGCCATAAAGAAAAAGACCGTGCTCCTGCAGATAAACGAGGTCTGCGAAAGGGTCTGGTTCATCGAAAAGGGGCTCTTCCGGGGTTTCCAGAAATCCAAGGGACAGGAAAAGAACGAGTGGTTCATGAAAGAGGGAGATGTCATGTTCTCGCCGCTCAGCGTCTACACGGGAGAGCCAAGTGAAATAGCCATAGAGGCCCTTGAGGACAGCGAAGTATACTCCATCTCCATCCGTCAGCTGGAATTGATCTATCAAAGGTACCTGCAGTTCAATATCATCGGAAGGAAGCTCACCGAAAAATACTACGTGATGTCCCTGCAGAACGCCGCCTTGCTCAAAGAATCGACGATCAGGGCCCGCTATCTGCGGTTTTTAAAATTATATCCCGAATTGGATGACCGTGTCCCCGACATGCATATTGCATTTTTTCTGGGATGTTCGAAAGAAGCATTTAGCCGTGTGAGGAAAAAGATAAAATAAATTAGCAACTATCAACTGCAAATGCAAAAACCGATTGACAACTATCAATCGTGTTTTGATCGATCAGCATATTCCCGAATGTAGCTTTGAAGTCTGGCAAAATACAGCCGGGCTTTTTTTATAAATCATATTTCTTAATCATTTAAATCTTATCGCATGGCTCACATTTCATTCGTCCTGCTTAGCTATCTCCTCTTTAACCCTCTGTCGGCCAGGATGCGGCAGGAGTCAGCTGCTCAACCAAAGACCATAATGGTTTCCTTTCGCCGTCAGATATGGGCAATAGATGAAAAAGACCTCGAAAGCTGGTGTAAGCAAGTGCAAAAAGACCGACGCAGGATCTATTATCTCTTCCATCGGAAATTCCGGATGAGTTTCCAGCTGAAAGGGATATATGCCCATCAGGGTCTTCTCTTCTTCCGGCTTGCGCTCAGCAATCGCTCTCATCTGGATTACGATGTCGACAGCATCCGTTTTTTTATCCGGGACAGCAGGGATAACAAAAGAAGCATTCCCTCTCTGTCGCTGCCGGCCGTATACAGCTATGGGAACACATCCCTGATCCAGGGTAAAAGCCAGGAGGAAAGCGTGATCGTGCTGCCTCAGCTCACCCTTTCCATAGGCAAATACCTGGTCATCGAGGTCACGGAGAAACATGGAGGTCGTAAGCTGGAATTATTTGTCAGCAACTTCACCCTGCTGAGGTCAAGGCTTATCTGATCAGTATGCACTCTTCCGGAAAAACTATTTTAAAAACGTTAAAACTTCAAAACCATGAAAAAGGATAATCTTTCCTTTCTTCAGGAAAACCTTCGGTATCTGGGTTTCGGAGAAACATTGCCATTCAACGACCAACTGGTTCAGGAATTCGAAAAGGATAACAGGGAATTCCAATTGTCGACAGAAGTCCACTTTGACGAGTGGAGCAAATTGGAAGCAACCCTTTTTTTCCGCAAAGCGGGACAGCACGACATGTATTTCCTGATCAGGTATACCGCAGGGATCTCCTACAGCGAGCACTCCGAGTTTAACAGGACGCAGACCTTTTACATTTTTAAAGGGGCAGGCGTCACCTTAAAAGAAGCGTTCAACCTTTTGCAGGGAAGGTCTGTAAACAAGGATCTTACCAGCGACGACGGCGAAAAGTACAACGCATGGATACAGTTGGATTTTAGCGCCAAAACAGCCATGAATAATTACAAGACCCGTCAATACCGGCAGTCATATGGATATGACCTGGAAAAAGTGCTGGAGAATTACCCCATCCGGGAGCTGCATGACGAAGAGCTGAGAGCCAATCTTCTCCGCTCGCTGAAAAAAGGGAATGTCCATCCGGTGACCCTGGCGAAGGCCAACAAGATCGAGAAAGTGTTCATCGAAGCCAATCCCCAGTTCAAAACCATCGTCATCCATACCCAGGCAATAATTGATGCGCAGCTCCACCTGCAAAGGAACCTTCGGGAAAAGGGGAGCGTCGCCTTTTCGACTGTCGAGTTGGATAGCCCGGCCGGAGATAAGGAAGATGAGGGAGAGATGGAAAAAGAAGAGGACAAGACAATGCCGGTTGCCGAGCCTGCGCAGACAGAAATACCTACGGCTAAAAGAAGGAGCCGGAAATCTGTATAGTTTCATAGGATAAGGTTTACAACGGATTTTGGGGGTATCGTCCCCCGAAATCCTTTTTGTCTGTATATGAGCAGAAAACAACATAGCCCACAAACCAATCAATATGATAAAATTCTTCGTGAAAACATGGAAGCGGCATTGCCTGGCCTGATCAGGAACCTGTTGGGCATTCATGTCGTATCTACAGAAGAATTGCCTGATGATATACAACACACCAAAGAACGTAAGCCGGATGTGCTTAAAAAAGTAACGGACAAAAACAATGAAACCTTTGTACTGCAAGTGGAATTCCAGGCAAAGAATGAGCCGGACATGATTTTTCGAATGGCGGAATACTATATAATGCTCCTTCGTCGATATCATCTCAGAGTGCAACAATATGTCATTTACATTGGAACCGGCACTCCCACTATGACAGATTATATCCGTTCGGAACAAATGGAGTTTAAGTACCGTTTGGTTATACTTTCGGCTGTTGACTATCATCTATTGCTTCGTTCAGATAACCCGGAGGAAAAAATGCTGGCTATTTTAGCTGACTTTGGTAGTGGTGATCCCAAACGGATAATTGAAAACATTGCAACCCAGGTTATTGCCACCTCAAAAAGCGATTTTTCGAAACAGAGGCATATGCGGCAATTGCGTATTTTAGCACAATTGCGTAACTTAGAACCAGAAACTTTAAACATTATGGATAGTCTTGAAGGTATATTCACTGTAGAAAAAGATATTTTCTATAAACTTGGTGAAAGAAGGGGCATGGAAAAAGGAAAAGAAATGATCGTAAAGAATCTTTTACGGCATACAGACTTCACAATAAGCAAAATTGCGAGCCTGAGTGATGTTACAGCGTATTATGTAAGAAAAGTGAAAAAAAACTTAACCGAATAAAAAAAGCCGGAGACAAACCTCCGGCCATTTAAAAGAATATCCCAGCCGCACCTACGCCAGCACTGTGATCAAACCCTTGATGATCGCCCCCAGCTTTACACCTTCCAAAACCCTCGATTCCGAGCTCCCATGCTGCAGCACAGACTTCTCATGCGAGCTTACACACATCTCACACCCATTAACGGACGACACCACCAGGCTCACCAGTTCGAAGAACTCCTTCCCCAATACAGGGTTAGCCATAATGCCCATCTTAATCCCCGCAGGCTGATTGCTATAAAAATCCTTCTGTATAAAATGACGAAAACGATAAAAGATATTATTCGTATTCATCAGTGAAGTACAGGCAACGATCTCCGCTATCTCGGCCTCCGAAGCGCCCGCATCTTTTGCCAACCCGGCAAAAGCATCCTGCAGCAAAGAGAACTTCTCATTGACAGCCACCGACAACGCCAGCAGCAGCGATTCCTTCCTGTTGAGATATTGACTGTTATTCAGCACATTCCCGACATTGATCTTCAGATCCTTGATAAACCTCGATTCCGCCGCAACAAGCGCACGCACGTTGGCCGTGGGCTCATAGTCCGGGATATTCAAATCCGCCAGCAGGTTCTGAAATGTTTCATTTTGCAGGGTTACCATAGTAGTACTCATAATAGAAAAATTAATTCATGTTCAGCTGGGCGGTCAGCGTTTCTTCGCCTTTCTTCCAGTTGCAGGGGCATAATTCATCTGTCTGCAAAGCATCCAGCACACGGATGACTTCCTGTACGCTGCGACCGACATTGAGATCATATACGCTCACCCAGCGAACAATACCCTGCGGATCGATGATAAAAGTAGCACGGTAAGCTATCTTTTCCTCCTTATCCAGGATACCCAGCTCTTCAGCCAGCGACTTGGACGTATCAGCCAGCATGGGGAATTTCAGATCGCGCAGATCGCTGTGATCCCTTCTCCAGGCGGCATGCACAAATTCAGAATCGGTGGAAGCCCCGATAAGGACAGTATCCCTGTCGGAAAATTCGCTGTGCTTCTTGTTGAACTCAGCAATCTCCGTAGGGCATACAAAAGTAAAATCCTTGGGCCACCAGAACAGCACGGTCCATTTTCCTTCCGCGCCGGCATACTCATGCGTCAATTCGACAAACTCCTTTCCTTTCTCGATAGATACAACTGCCTTTTTCTTAAAAGCAGGGAACTTTTCTCCAATTGATAAGATCCTGTTGGACATATTTGATTTGTTTTTATTTACAATAATGGAACAGACACGCTTTTCAGGCAGGCAGATCGTATACGGGTCGACGGTCGTCATCCCCCGGGTCAATTGACCCATCAAAGACGTTGCAAAAGTAAGACAGCAGACTGATAGAATATGATCATAATTATCTATGGTTTAATAGACAAAATCTATATTTCGGGAACAGCGGCTGCTGTATCCTGTGATGACCGGTCCGGCGTCTCATCTCCTGTAAGGATACGCTGCACCAGCACCGTGATCGCAATGCCGAAAAAAGCCATCAGCCCAAAAGACCAGCGCAGTCCCGCCAATTCCGCCACGGAACCCACCAGCGGCGGTACCAGCAGGAACCCAAAATAACCGACCGTGGAAACCGCCGCAATAGCAGACCCGCTGCTCATCCCACCCGACCGGCCGGCCATGCTGAACACCATTGGTATCACACAGCTAACCCCAAAACCCGTCAGCATAAACCCCAATCCGGCTATAAGAGGAAAAGGAAACATCACCGCCAGCAACAGTCCCATGCCGATCAACAGCCCGCTGTAAGTAAGCATGTTCCTGATGCCAAACCGGTTGGCCAGCTTGTCACCCGTCAGCCGTCCCAGCGTCATGGCCACCATATACACCACAAACCCCAAAGCGGCCGTCTTTCCGGGAACATGCACTGCCTTGTGAAAGTAGATACCGCTCCAGTCATACATCGTACCTTCACAGGCCATAGAGGCAAAGGAAATAAACCCGAACTTTATAAGCGTCTTGTCAGGCAAGACAAACCAGGGCCGCCGTTCGGCCGCCGCCGGCTGTTGCGGAAGAGCGCCGGGGAAAGCAAAAAATGCAAGCAGGGTCAGCATTAAGCCCACCATCAAAAAATGCCAGCCGGGCCGTACGCTCAAAGACGCCATCAGACTGCCCAGAACAGCACCCCCAAACCCCGCCAGGCTCCAGATAGCATGAAAACGGGCGATAATGCTCCGGTCATAAAGAGCCTGTACACCGACAGATTGGGCATTGGCGGAAATACTCAGCAGGTTGCGGCTGGCCCCAAAACAAAACAGACCCGCCACCAGCTGCCAGGGGCTGGCGACAAACCCAATGCCGCATAACATAAGATTGAACAGGACCGCCCCTCCCATCATGATGACCCGGCTGTCAAACCTGCTCAGCAAAACGCCGGTGACAGGCAAGGTCAGCATAAGCCCGATGGGCAAGGCAAACAGAACAGCGCCCAGTTGGGCCTCATTTAAATGTAGTTGTTGCTGGATAGCAGGTATCCTGGACGCCCATGTCGAAAATCCAAAACCCGACAAAAAGAAAAAAACTGTCACCATGGTCCTGTGCCTGCCGGGAGATACAGACCTGACCTGTCTTAATGCCATCCCACAAAATTACCAATAAAATCCTGTCTGGATACCGGCAGGATCTTATTCCCAGGAGCTTTTCAAACGGATATATTTATTCAGGTCATCCGAGATAAGTCCCTTCTCCTTCATCTTGCTGACATAGGACGGAGTGACACCCACCGCCTTTAAAGAAGTCAGCTGGTTCAGGGGGATATTCTTAAATCCGATGTCATTGAACCCTTTTATAAATTCCGGGGTAATGCCCATCGACTTCAGTGAGGCCAGATGACGCACGGAGATATCCTTGTAGCCCAGCGCCATGAATCCCCTGACATAATCGGGTGTAATGCCCATGGACTTCAATGTATTGAGATCATGCGCCGGTATGTCCTTCATACCCACCCCCTGAAAGCTCTTTACATATTCGGGAGTGACACCCAGGGACTTCAAGGAGATAAGGTCATGCACCGGTACATCGCTGTAACCCATATCATGGAGCCCTCTTATATATTCCGGCGTCACATTCAGCGAACGCAGGCTCACGAGATCCCTGGATGGGATATCTGAATACCCTTCTCTTTTGAGAGAGGCCACATAATCGCTGTCGATACGGAGAGACTTATAGGTGATGATGTCCTGGGGAGACGTGGAGGCAGGGAACTTGCGCAGGTAGTCCCCATCTATCTTCAGGGATTTGAAAGTGATCAGCTTTTCGGCCGGCAGATGATCATACCCTGCTTTACGCAGATCGCCGATATAATCCCTATCGATATGCAGGGCCTTGAATGTAATAAGACGGCCTTCCGAAAGATCAGGATACCCCATCTCACGGACACCTTTGATATAAGGCTCGTCTATTCCCAGGGCCGACATGGAGATAAGATGTCCTTTGGAAACATCGGGATACCCGTTGGCCTGCAGCATGTCCATATAGCCCTTGTTTATATCCAGTAAAAAGAAGGACAAAAGCTCATCCTCGTCCACAACGATCTTTTTCTCACGCATACGAGCCAGGTAACCCGCATCCGCTTGAAATTTATAATGACCGAATCCCTGTTCGCCATCGAACTGACCGGTGAAATGCATGTTGCCGGCTTCCCGTGTCAGATCGAACTCGACCTTACCCACGCTGGTGAGGTTCAATTTATTCCTGGGCACGCTAAAGCTGCTGTTCCACTGGTGATCGTCGTCCTGGTCACGGAGGTCGATGGTTATTTTATCCTTATTATCCTGCTTGTAGTTGGTGATGAACCAGGAGCCCTCCATCCTGTCGGCCCTGGAAGAAGGCTTGGACGTGTCGACAGACGGTATGGGCGGCACAGGTGCAATGACAGGAGCAGTTTCTATTACAGGCCGTACCTGCACGACAGGACTCCCGGGAACCACGGCAACATCCGGCACCACAACAGGCACAGGCATCTGAACATCCGTCATCACCTGGACATCTGTCCTCACCGGCGGTACGGCTACAACGGGTTGAACATCCACGGAAGACACATTCGTGACGACTGGAGCCGGCGGAGCCGGAACTACCGCAGGCACAGGCGGTATACGCTCCTTACGCTGGTCTTTGCTGCGCTGGGCCAATGCCGCAGGACGGTTCAATATTCCTGTAAGAAAAATAAACAGGGGTAGCATGAAAATATACTTCCATGCAGTATGACGGGATGAGTTTTGAGCATTCATCATAATAATACGTCTTTTTAAAAGTGACTGGTTATAGTTCGAAGTAATGCTGAGGGGCAGGTCGGGGGCAGCTACCTTTACCAGGCTAAGCTGATAAGCCGATCGCTCTATGCCCGGATGCTGCAGCACCCGCCTGTCGGTGAGGAATTCCAGGTTGTTCTCCATCTCTCTCCTCAACAGCCAGATAAAAGGATTGAACCATTGGAACAGGATGCTCAGCTCCGCCAGAAGGATATCCACCGTGTGCCATCCGCCGGCATGCACTTTTTCATGCAGCAGTATCTGCTGATAGGTATCCGTATCATATTGCTGCGGCTGGATAAAAATAATATTCCCAAAAGAGCAGGGACTGTGAATGCACGAAGCCGTAATGATCCGGTACTTCCCATCCCGGACCACCGGCCCCCTGCAGCGTTGTATCAATAAGAGGATCATCTGCCGGACCATATTGATGCCCAGGATAATGACCCCAA